>NZ_JAXHDD010000034.1:0-43095 GCF_037072025.1 Pseudogracilibacillus sp. SO30301A
GTCCAAATGATTCTTTTGGTCATAACTTTTTTACGGCAAAAGATGGGCAACGTAATTCAGCATTGCCCAATCTTTGTCTTTATTTACTCTGTCCTTTTGATAATTGGGTTCTATCCTCCATTTGAGGTGGTTCTTCCAATAACCCATGTTCAATCATGAGGTTTCCTCCATCATGTGAATAGTCCAAAATATCTTTAGCAATTGGTATCATTTTTAGAGTCAAGTCATTCCTTAGATTGAAAGTCGTACCTATAGCACCGCTTCCAAAACCAAAGCTGGTCAGTAAGGACGTATTATACATCATAAGCTTATCTGAAAAAGGCGATATTGTTGAATCTGTAACCCTTCCTGCTGGTGTGGACGGAGGATTAATATCACTGTCTAATAATATTTCGCTGGATTTTGTAATGATTGTTTTAGACAACTCTTTACCTCGGAAGAAGTGTTTCCGAATATCTTTTTTCTTAGCTACTTGAGCAAAGCCTGTCATTAATTTCATTCCGTCTACATTCGATTCAATCGCTTGGTATACATAAGCCACTTCAACTGTATTTAATGATCTCCTGTGACCCGTCATTTTAAGTCCTGTTCGATAACTCTTTGACTCAGCAAATTTAACCTGGTTGGGCAAGGTGACAGCTGGGGATTTTGGAAGTACACCCTTGCTTAGCAAAAACTGTGTCGTTTTTTCACAGATATCCTCCGCAAATGCTGAGCACCTTTTGTATAAATCCATGATGTCTTTCCGGTAACTCATCGACATATGTAATGCATGTAAACCTGTAGCAACTTTCATCATCGTACGTAAATACATGACCTCAAAAATATCGTCAAACAATTGTGGTGCATTAAGGTTTACATCGTTTTCTGTAAACCCAATTGGAACTACTGCCCCTTCTTGTGTAAAAATATTCCTTAGTTCATTAACAAAATTACTTTCACCTTCGTAAAATGTTTGCAATATTTCGATAGCCTCTGCATCTTGATTATTTGATAAAAAAAATTCAATCACTCTTACCATCATGGTCTTTTTTTGATAAATAGTCCAAAGGGTTGCAAGCTCGGATGACGTTATCGGTATATGTCCTGTTGTCATTTGATCACTCCTCAAGCTTTATATTTATATTTACCTGTATGTTTTACCACCTTCTGATAAATATTCATTTTTTAGGATTACATAGTTGTAACCAGAAATTAAAAAATCCCAATTCCCCTATACTTTAAAGGGAAACTGAGCTTTTTATATTCCTTATTCCGTTTCTCTCTCATGTGAAGTGCTACTCACTATTAGTAAGGAAAGATTATTGATATGAGATGATGTAATGGCGGAAATAAAAAAAGGGCGATCGCCCCTCTATTTAGCTTTTACATTCCTCTGCTAACCTTTTAATAACATCTAAAGTTTCTTCCCAGTTTTTATCCGAATGCTCATACATCGTTGGAGTAGAAAAGTTGCTATGTTTTAATCTCAGTATTGTCTGTTCACCGTTGTTAATAAGGGTAAACTCTATGGTTGAGTAGTTTTCTGGACTGTCAGGTGTGCCTGAAAAGCCACTCCAGTAATCATATGAGAACACGCTCTGTGATTCATAATCAAGGACGTGACCTTTGTCTTCATATTATTTACCGTCCCATGTGAATGAGAAAGTAATTGGACTACCTACACTCCAATCCGTTTTAACTGTTACCCCTAACCATTGTTTGATGAATTCAGGATTAGTAAGTACGTTCCATACTGTCTCGGTTGTTGCCGAAATTTCCCTTTGCTTTTCAATGGATAAGTTGCTCACATTTTTTCCTCCCTCTATATAATTAAAATATCTCCCAAATGCTCTCGTTTTTTTATTAAATTGCTCAAACAACATTTAAGGAGTTCTTTATCAAATAATTCATAGCTAATATTGCATCATCATGGTGAAATAACATTTGTAAATTACCATCGATTATAGCATAAAATTGGAGATAGTAAGACCATTCATATATTTATTCTTAGTAGCGGTGCATAAAAAAATCCCTAGCTTTTTGATGACTAAGGGCTGCTATACCCATTAGAAAAGCAGTTCAAGTTGCCAAGATGACCAGTAAAAACCAGTAGGTTCAGTCAAACCTGCTCCGATTAGAATCTCACCCTTCATGAGTGGTGGAAGATACTTTTCTTTTTGTTCTTTAGTTCCATAGTTCGCAATTAGTCTGCCATGCCCCGCACCAAAAAGTTCTCTTGTATTTAATCCAAATCGTCCACACACTTCGTAAATATGTCCCATAGTTAAATCAGATACCCCGTGTCCACCATCTTCTTTCGGTACATCTAGTCCTATTAGGTTTTCCTGTCCAGCAAGTTGCGAATATGCCATGGCAAACGTTCAGATTCACTTTTAATTGCGTTTTCCAGATCATTTTTTTACAAGGAATTGTTGAATTCGCATAATCCAATCATTTTATTCTGAGTTTGGTTCGAAATCCATTAGACTCCTCCAACGTGTTAATATTGTTATTTCTCTGTTCATTGGTCTGGAGTGGAATTTAGCAACAATTGAAGCCTATCCATGCTTTGTATAAAATCTTCTATTTCCTGCCACAACAATGCTCGCTTTGTTAAACCCAATAATCTATTGCCCCTTTTTTGCCTAATAATCCAAGGAACTATTTGGTGATTCTCAATATTTAATTGCCCAATTAGCTTTTTCAAATGAATCCACATATCAACTATTTCGCTAAATTTCCTGTACTCTTCTTCAATCATCGTCAACTTACCTTTCATTTCTTGCCAATCATTAAGGATCGAAATTTGTATTGATTCGTTGTTTCCACTTGAATCAGAATCCATTGGTGTGTCACTTAACTGCATCTCTAAATTATCTAAGGCCATTTTCCACAAAAAAGATTGGCCACTTGTAAATAAATCACTTTCTTCCTCAGACAACCTCGCTCGCAAACGACGAAAATCTTTCAGATTGATTCACTCCTTTTCTTTGATATAGATACTTTCCTAAAAGTTTTTAAGAAGAAAAAAATATCTTCTATTTACTATTCATCATAATACCTTTAGACTTATATTAAAAATGATTAAATAAGATTGAATCGATCATTTTAAATGATAAGGAGAGAGTAGGATGGACATAAAGGATTTGGTTATCTTTAAAACTTTAGCTTATGAAGGAAACGTCACAAAGACTGCTGAACAATTAAATTATGTTCAATCGAATGTTACAGGGAGAGTAAAAAAATTAGAATCAGAACTGCAAACTGTACTGTTTTACAGACATCCGCGGGGCGTCTCGTTAACCTCAAAGGGAAAACTGCTTTTATCGTATACAGACAAAATTTTAAACTTAATGGAAGAAACCAAAAAAGCCATCCAAGATTCTGAAACCCCTCGTGGTCCACTATCTATAGGTGCAAATGAGACAACAGCATCCGTTAGATTACCTGCTGTTTTGGTTTCTTACAATGAACTCTATCCCGATGTAGAATTGTCCCTAAACATTGGTGAAACAGAAGACCTTATCAGTGACGTTCTTGATTACAAACTGGATGGAGCGTTTGTGGTAGGGCCTGTTAAACATCCTGACATTATTCAAACACCAATACTAAAGGAGGAACTCGTTGTTATAACAGACAGTCTGCAAGCTCCATTCACTTTCTTAACGGATTTAAAAAAACGGACATTGCTAACACGCCCCCATTGCATTCACAGAAAACGTCTGGAACAATGGCTTCATGATGAGGGCATTGTTCCCTTAAAAATTATGGAGTTCGGAACATTAGAAGCAATTATCGGGTGTGTAAAAGCCGGACTAGGGGTTTCTATAACTACAAAGTCACTTGTCAGCCACCATAAAATGGATAACCAGCTATATTATCATGAGATCCCAGAGAAATACTCAACCGTTAAAACAGTGTTTATACGAAGAAAAGATGCCTTTATAACTAGTGCCTATAGTAAATTTTTAGAAATGGTAATTCAAAGTTTCTGAGAACAATACTCAAAAAAGAAATTTTTGTTAACAATCATTAATAGGTAAATAAAGAACAAAACCTTGTAACGAGGTCCTTGATCTGTGGATAATGAAAAAGTCTCTTGCCATCACAATTAGCGGTCAACTTTCAGCCACACAGGTCATCAACCCTCGTCAATCCTGACCTTTCCTGATTTCCATTGCACATACAAACATAAACATAATTACTCTGATTTCATGAAAAACTACGTGCGTTATTTATTAAATGTGTTTTCATTTGTATTATAAAAACCAATAAAGACAGTGTGAATGAACCATTGACTTCGGAATTCACATTGTTTTTATCGATCATCTAATTTATCGTTGGAAAAAATTTCAATTCCCACTAAATTCCACTAATGTTCGTAAACATCATAAAAACCTCCTTAGGGCTCAACCTAAGGAGGTGAGTCCACTGAATAAACAGTGGGTAAGGGAATTCATCCTTTCCATTACTAAAGTATATGGACGTAGATACCCTTTTTTGAAAAGCAATGAAGTTATTAACAAAGATTTGAACAAAATATTAATTGCTAGGTTCTTTTTGACGTAATTCGATTCGCCTAATTTTCCCGGAAATTGTTTTAGGTAATTCCTCCACGAATTTGATTTTTCGCGGATATTTATACGGTGCTGTAATTCTCTTTACATGTTCTTGCAACTCCGTAACTAACTCTTCATTCTTTTGTTTTACATTATCTTTCAAAATTACATATGCCTTCACAATGTTTCCTCTTACTTCGTCTGGACTTGCTACAACCGCACATTCCTTTACGGAAGGATGTTTCACTAAAGCATCTTCGACTTCAAACGGACCTATTGTATATCCAGAACTAATAATAATATCATCGGATCTGCCTTCGAACCAGAAATATCCATCCTCATCTTTTTTCGCCTTATCTCCAGTTACATAGAAATCGCCTCTAAATTGCGCCTTCGTTCGCTCAGGTTCTTTATAATATTCTTTAAATAAAGAAGGCATGTCTTTATGAATGGCAATATCCCCTACTTCGCCGGCATCTGCTATCTTTCCCTCTTCATCAATAATTTCAATTAAACCAGGTAACATTGGTTTTCCCATAGAACCCGGGCGGATTTTCATTTCTTTTTTTACACCTACGATAAGACTATTTTCTGTTTGCCCATATCCATCTCTTACTGTAACATCAAAATGGTTTAAAAATATGTCAATTACTTCTCGATTTAATGGTTCTCCTGCTGACACAGCACTATGTAAATAACTTAAATCGTATTGATCAAGGTTATCCACTTTTGCCATTAAGCGGTATTCAGTTGGTGTACAACATAAAACATTGATCTTATATTTCTCTAGTTTTTCTAAATAACGATTTGGTTCGAATTTTCCATGATAAGCAAAACCTGTTGCACCTAAGCCTAAGGTTGCTAAAAACGGACTCCAGATCCATTTTTGCCAGCCTGGACCTGCAGTTGCCCAAACACGGTCATTTTCCTCAATGGACAACCATTGCTTTGCAGCTAAACGTAAATGTGTATAGGCCCAACCGTGCGTATGGACTACCCCTTTTGGATTTCCGGTCGTACCAGATGTATACGATAAAAAGGCCAGATCATTTTTATTCGTTGTAGTAAATTCTAATTCATCCGATTGTTCTGACATTAGTGCGGATAAAGAATGCCACCCTTCCGCTTCTCCTCCTACGATAAATTTCGTAAGTTGATCATACCCTTTGACTCCATCAAATTGTTCTCTATAAGGGAAATAAGAAACAACCGCCTTCATATCTCCATGTTCTAACCGATATTCTATATCATTCTTCCGTAATAATTCTGAACTTGGTGAAACAACTAATCCATTTTTTAAAGCCGCAATATATACAGCATACGCTTCAATTAAACGCGGAACCATGATTAAAATGGCATCCCCTTTTTTCAAACCACAATTTTTAAATGCGTTACCAATTCTGTTGGCATTTTTTATTAAACGTTGATACGTCATTTCTTTTATTTCTCCGGCTTCATTTTCCCAAATAATTGCTAGTTTGTTTGGATCTGAAGTAAATTGCTCCACTTCCTGAATCATATTATACTGTTCAGGCGCCAATAATTCATCGCGTTTCATATTCATTCATCCTCCTCGTACTTTTTAAGATTTATATAAAACAAACGAAGGAGAAATCCCCTTCGTTTATTTAATTGTCCCTATTTAAACCAGCGTTCTGTTACAACTTTCTTTCTCGTGTAAAATTGCACACCGTCTTTTCCGTTCGTTCCCAAATCCCCATAAAAAGATGCTTTATTCCCCGCAAAAGCGAAGAATGCCATAGGTGCTGGAACATTTACATTCACCCCTACCATGCCAGCATCAATTTCATTACGGAACTTCTGGGCATTTTTTCCGCTTTCTGTGTAAATTACTGCCCCGTTTGCAAATTTAGATTGATTGGTTACTTTAATTCCTTCCTCTAAATCTTTCACTCGAACAATACTAAGTACAGGGGCAAAAATTTCGTCTTGCCAAATCTTCATTTCTGTATCTACGTGATCAAAAATTGTCGCCCCAACATAATAACCTGATGGTACATCTTCCTTCAGTTCGCGTCCATCGACTAGTAATTTTGCTCCCTCTGAAACACCACTTTCTATATAGCCAAGAACACGTTCTTTATGAGATTTTCGAATTAACGGGCCAACAAAATTATTTTCGTCCATCCCGTCTCCAACGGTTAGTTTTTTCGTTTCTGCAACTAATTTCTCCATAAATTCATCCGCCACTGATTCCACAACAGCAACAACGGAACATGCCATACAACGCTCTCCACTACTACCAAATGCAGCTCCAATTACTCCTTCAACTGTTTTATCGATTTGACAGTCCGGCATCACGACTGCATGGTTTTTCGCTCCCGCTAATGCTTGCACTCTTTTTCCGTTTGCAGTACCCGTTTGATAGACATGTCTTGCCACTGGTTCTGAACCAACAAATGAAATTGCTTCTACATCTTTATGTTCCAATAAGCCATTAACAACATCTTTTCCACCGTGGACAAGATTCAGTACGCCTTTAGGGAACCCAGATTCATAAAATAAATCTACTAACTTTTGCGCTAATACTGGTGTCCGTTCAGAAGTTTTTAACACAAAGGTATTCCCACATGCAATGGCTAATGGGTACATCCATAATGGAACCATCATTGGGAAGTTAAATGGAGTAATACCTCCAACTACTCCCAAAGGATAACGCCATATAGAACCATCAATACCCGTGGCTATTTCAGGTAGTGCATCTCCCATCATTAAGTTTGGAGTCGAAGTGGCGAGTTCAACAACTTCGACTCCACGTTGCACCTCACCACGAGCATCATTTAATGATTTTCCATTTTCTAATGTAATAATCTTTGCCAATTCTTCCTTATTATCTTTTAACAACTGTAAATACGTAAATAAATATCTTGTTCGATTGGGAACAGATACTTTTGACCATTCTGTAAATGCTTCTTTCGCTGCCTGCACTGCTCGGTCAAGATCTTCTTTAGCCGAAATCGGCACTTGCGCAATTATTTCACCTGTTGCTGGATTGGGAATTTCCTCCATCGTGTCTGTACTTGCATCCACCCACCGGTCACCGATAAAATTTTTCATTACTTGAACTTTTGTCATTTTTTATACCTCACTTTTTTTATTTGAATGATCCTTTACTCGCTCATACAATACTGCCATATCTTTTTCTCCATACCCATCTTTTGAAGCCTCTTCGTATAATGCTAGTAAATTTTTGCTAATAGGTAAGGCCAACTGATGTTTATTAGCTAAATCTAAAGCAAAATTTAAATCTTTTAACAGTAAATTCAATGTGAACCCAGGCTCATAATTTCCCTTTGCAATAAATGTATTATAATTCCGGTCATAGATTCGACTTTGCCCGTAACTAACATTTAACATATCAAACAGACGATCTAAATCGATATTTTGTTTATTAGCAATGTGTAAAGATTCGGCTACCGCAGCTGTATAGAACCCGATAAATAAGTTATTTATCAGTTTCACAGTCGTTCCACTATCGATTTGTTCTCCAACATGGAAAATATTTTCTCCTAGTCTCTTTAAGAGCGGTGTAACTTTATTGGTTAGAGCTTTTGAACCTCCGATCATAAATGTCAACGTTCTTTTTTCAGCTCCAATCACACCACCGCTAACTGGTGCCGCTAAATAACCTATGTTTAATGTATCGGCAGTTTTTTTTAATTTTTGGTTTAATTCCGGTGAAACAGTACTTGTATCAATTAAAATAGTCTGCGTCTTTTCACAAAATAATCCGCCCTTACCAAAATAAATCTCTTCAACTGCCTTTTCAGACGGTAAACTTGTAAATAAAACATCACTTTCCTGCGCAACCTCTTTTGGCTTGGAAGCCCTTTTTCCGCCTATGTTTGCAAAGGTTTTCATAGATTTTTCATTAATATCAAATCCGGTTACGACATACCCATCCTGTAATAAATTTTTTACCATCGGCATGCCCATATTCCCCAAACCAATAAAGCCAATTCGTTCCATTTTTCTCCCTCCAATTCTTAAATTTGATACCCATCTTGGTCAATCATGTAGTTTGCAATTTTTCTTTTTAATGCTATCGTATCCATATGATACGGTACATCCGTATTACGAAGTTTTTTTACGAAAGCTTTTTTCTCTTGGTCTGAAGCAATCACTCTTGTTCCAAGGCTGGTGGCTAATTCCTCCATATATCGATAACTCTCGTTACAAATAACCTCATTCATGACTTCTTGAATTGCTTTCTTCTTAGCGTGCATTAATCGTATCAAGCAAGTCTTCATTACATACAATTCTCGTACCATATCTGCTATGATTCTTAATATCTCTTGTTCATCTTCGATAGCATTTATATCTACCACCTCACTATTAGCAAGCGCTTTCATAGACGTTTGCAATAGTTTATGAGCAGCATCCACATAACATTCGCTATTTTGTCCATCTGTTGATATTCCTTTAAATTGTACGATTCTATCATCTTTTCTATACCATTTTACAAAATTTCGACTAATGGTCAATCGATTGATTTCATTGGTCCCTTCGAAAATACGATTAATTCGTGCATCTCGATACATTCTTTCAATTGGATATTCTTCCATATAACCATATCCGCCATGAATTTGTAGTGATTCATCTACAACAAAATCTAGCATTTCCGAAGCATCTACTTTATTAATTGCACAATCTATTGCATAGTTTGGTAAAAGCGAATATATATTTTCATTACTGAGATTTTCTTCATCGATCAAGCAAGCTGTATAATAACTAGAGCTTTCCGAACGATAAATAGCTAGGGCCATATCCGCAATCTTTTCTTGTATCATCGTAAATTGAACAATCTCTCTTTGAAATTGTTTTCTCTCTTTTCCATATTTAATAGCTGTTTCAAACGCTTGTTTTCCTGAACCTATATTAGAAAAAGCCAATTTTAAACGTGCTAAATTTAATATATTAAGCGCAATATAATGTCCTTTGCCCCGTTCTCCTAAAATATTTTCTTTTGGTACGAAAACATTTTCCAAAATTAATGTCGCAGTAGATGCCCCTTTGATTCCTAATTTCTGTTCTTCAGAACCAATAGTGACTCCTGGCATATCCCTTTCCACGATAAACGCCGTCATTCCTTCTACTGTTCGAGCAAAAACAACATACACCTTTGCAATATGTGCATTGGAGATCCATTGTTTTTCTCCATTTAAAATATACATAGAATTGTCATCGGAAAGCTTAGCAGTAGTGCTAGTTGCTAACGCATCTGATCCAGCATTTGGTTCTGTTAACGCATAAGCTCCTATCCACTCCCCCGTAGTCAGTTTTGGGAGATAGGTTTCTTTTTGCTTCTGTGAACCAAAATAAACATATGGAGCCATTCCGACACCAGTATGAATATTAAAGGATACACCAAAGCTACTACCATACCCCATTTCTTCTAAAATAAGACCAGCAACTTTTTTACCTAAATCGAGTCCTCCAAATTCTTCCGGAACATCTACTCCTAATAAACCAAGTTCTCCTACTTCTTGTAAGAGACTTTTTACTATATCGTATTCATAGGCTTCCATGGAATCAAGTTGATGAATGACTTTATCTTGAACAATTTGTTCCACCGTTTTCTTAATTAATAATTCTTCCTCCGTAAAATGTTCCGGACCAAAATATTTGTTAGATACGGAACTTACTGGAAATAAACTTGCTCTACTCATAAGGTATCTCCTCTCAAAGGTCATTTACCTACATTATCTATGCATGTTACGTGCCAACTTTCATCAGCTTAAACAAAAAGCGGAGCACCACTTCTTTCTATTGTTCACTAAAGAAATACTTCGTTGAAAGTGTCTATAATCGTCTAGTTGTATAAACAATTTTTCGTCAATTAAGTTTCAATTTAGTTAGTTTATTATATAAAGTTGCTCGCGAAATATTTAACAGTTTAGCAGCCTCTGATTTGTTTCCATTCGTTTTTTCCAATGCCGTTAAAATAACTCGCTTCTCATCCTCTATGAGCGAATCTTTTATCTTCTTATTTCGGTTTTGGTATGGAGTTACTAAATCAGGGGGCATTACTTCATTTTCTGGAAATAGTATATTCTCATATGTTGCAAATAAAATATGTTGATCGTCAGACAAAATAAATAATCTTTCTAAAACATTCATTAATTCTCTAACATTCCCCGGCCAATCATATTGGTGAAATTTACTCAAAAATGTTTTGTCAATTGTTTTCTCTTTCATATTATACTGCTTGGATAATGATCGAAGCTTATGAGCAACCATTAGTGGAATATCCTCCTTTCGCTCCCTTAATGGTGGGATATCAATAGGAATGACATATAAACGATAATATAAATCCTCTCTAAAATCTCCTTCTGTTACCATTTGTTTCAAGTTTTTATTTGTTGCTGCAATAATGCGAATATCAATAGGGATCGTATCATCCCCACCAATTCGTTGTACCTTTCTTTCTTGTAATACTCGTAAAATTTTCGCTTGGATTGGTAAAGACATTTCACCAATCTCATCCAAAAATAAGGTTCCTCCATTAGCAAGTTCAAATTTACCAATTTTTCCACCTGGTTTTGCGCCAGTAAAAGCCCCATCTTCATATCCAAATAGCTCTGATTCGATCAAGTTTTCAGGTATTGCCGCACAGTTAACACTGACAAATTTCCCATCGCTTGTAATACCCATATCGTGTATAGCATTCGCAAATTGCTCTTTGCCAACACCACTTTCCCCACTAATTAATACGGTTGCTTTTGTTTGGCTTGCTCGGATTGCTAACTGTTTTGTACGCGAGATAATCGGGCTATCACCTAAAATATCTTCAAAGCGTACCTTATCCTCAATCCGTGTTTCAGTAGTCGTGTCAAGTTTCTGTTGCACATATTTTATTCCACGGTCTAATTGTTCCATCCGTTCAATGACTTGATAAATTTCGGATACTCCTTCATATAAAAGAATTCCTACTGCCCCGATAACCTCATTATCTTTCCAAATAGGTAAACGGTGTACAACTAGATGATGCCCTTGTAACCGATGTGCCTGGCTTCTTTCAGGAACTCCTGTTTTTAGTACGACTGGTAATCGTGTTCCTTCAATAACAGTATCTACTTTTCGGCCAATGGCATCTTCACGGGATACTCCTACATATCGACTATATGCCTCATTAAAAATCCGAATGATTCCATTTTTATCCACTACCGTAAGACCTTCATATGCTGTATCAAAACTTAATTCATACCATCTGATTGTTTCTTCTAAAGCGATATTTTCTTCTTGCTTTTGTTGATAATAAGCGTGTAGAACCTGATTGTCAATAACCCCTAACATTCGTTGCTCATCATCAATGACATAAACAGGTGTTTGATCTATTTTATCCATAGTTGCTTGATAGTTTATCGTGTGAAAGGAATGACTCATCCACATCGTTACAACATCAGTTTCAGAAAACTTACCATTTTTTAATGCCTGAAAATAATGTTTTAGTTGAAGGACACCAATAATTCTATTGTTTTTAGTAATCGGGACTTCATCCAAGTCTTCTTCTATTAGTAAATGAATTGCATTTCTTACCGTTAATTTTTCATTGATAGAAAGATTATTGTCCTTCATCCAACGTTTTACTTCTGGCTGTCTAAACATCCTCTTCACCTTTCGTTTAGCAAATAAGAAAGTATAAAACCTTCTTCCAGCATAAATCCAACTACACATTCCATTAGCCTAAAGGCAAGGCTTCCTGAACTCTAGTCTTCTTTATCGAACCCCGATACGGACCTGCGTTCATATTAATCGATGGAATAATCGCTTCTTCATTCTTAATAAAGCAAAGAGAAGCGGTTTCTTTTTCTGTTAAAATAATAAACACACTTTCATGCAAGAGGTATTAGAATAGTCATGGCTATTTATTTTTGAAAAAACGATTCCACTAATTGATCGGTTACATCGGATAATTTGTGATATTGATACTGTGGATTCTGATCTTTATCAATAATAACGGAACGAACACCTTCATAAAAATCATCGTGGGATAAAAATCGTTTCGCTATTATTTTATCAGTGGCTAAACAAGTTTTTAATGACTCGCCTTCTCCTCTAATTAGTTGTTGAAGAGTTACTTTAACAGAGGTTGGCGACTTACTTAAAATTGTCTCTTTTATCTGTACACTAAATGTATCTGAATCCCTAGATAATGAAGCAATAATTGCTTCAACCGTTTCATAACTAAAATGTTGATCAATTTTCTCCTTGAACCTTGCTAAATTACTTTTTTCCATTGCTAAGGAAGACTCAAAATCTTGGATAAAAGTAGTAATAGAATCGTTTATATTATTAGCTTTCCAATCACCTTGTAAAAATGCCTCCATGAATTCCGTTAAATTAGCTGTTTCAATATAATGGTCCGCAGCACGACTATATAAAATATCCTCTTTCGCAATTACTTCTGATGTTAACGCTAAATAACGCCCTATATATCCCGGTGTTTGATTTAAAAAGTAGGCTGCACCAACATCAGGGAAAAAACCAATATTCATCTCGGGCATTGCCCATTTTGTTTTTTCGGTAATAATTCGATGGCTCGCACCATAGGAAAGACCAACTCCACCACCCATAACAATCCCATCTAAAATGGCTACAATTGGCTTAGGATATTCAGCAACCATTAAATCTACATTGTATTCCACCTCGAAAAAAGTTAATGCTTCTAATTTTTTTGCTTCACTATCTTTTGCAGCATATAACATCTTAATATCGCCGCCAGCACAAAAGCCTTTTTCACCCGCTCCATCTAGTAAGATTACAACCACTCGATCATCGTTTCGCCAAGCTGTTAACGTTTCTTTTATCTTCATTAACATACTTGTATTTAATGAATTTAATGCTTTAGGACGATTTAATGTAATTTGTCCGATTCCATTTTCATGAATAACACTTACTACATCCTCCATTGCTTTCGCTCCTCTTTTATGAATGTTTAAAATTAGGGGAACGTTTTTCACTAAATGCTTCGACCCCTTCTTTCGCATCTTCGGTTAGAAACAATTCACCGAAAAATTCCTGTTCTCTTTTTAAGCCGGTTTTAAGTGGTTCTTTATATCCTTTTACGACTGCTTCGACGGCACGTGAAACGGTTTCCGTACTATTTTTTTCTACATAAGAAAGCGCAAGCTCTTTTGCTCTTTTTACAAGATCTTTCTCCACTACTTCTCTTACTAATCCGATTGATTTTGCTTCTTCTGCCGATACATGCTCACTAGTGAGAATCATATGTAACGCATGATCTAAGCTAGTTAAGCGGCTTAATCTTTGGGTTCCACCGAAAGCTGGAATTAGACCAAGATTTAATTCCGGCAATCCAAAAATTGCTTCTTTTGCGGCGAGTCTAATATGACAAGCCATTGCTAATTCTAACCCTCCACCTAAAGCAGGTCCATTTACAGCAGCGATAACAGGTTTTCGCATGTTTTCAATCTCGTCACATAACGCCTGACCAGCTTCTGCCATATCAAGCCCTTTTTGTTTATCACCCATCGCTGGGATAAATTCTTTAATATCAGCTCCAGCTACAAAAAAACGTCCATGTCCAGTAATAATGACTGCAAATACATCTTCATTCTGATCTAGTTCTGATACAATCGCTCTTAATTCTCTAATACAATTTGAAGATAAAGCATTGGCTGGCGGCGAGTCAATCTCCACCAAAGCAAGATTTTTTTCATAAGATACATGTACAAACTCATAACTCATTTACATAATCCTCCCTAAAAATAATTCTTTGCTCATATATATGCAATTTCTATGCCAACTTTACATGATAGCGTTACCAATCTATTTCACTACTTTTATATGTATAACTGTATAGACAATTATACACTATTTTGTTTAATATGATAGACATATGTTGCTTTGAAATAAAGTTTGATGAATCTTACTGTGACCATGAACCAGGAATCATATTCATAGAGGTTTCATGTCAAATAAAAAAATGTCTATGCATTTTACATTGCAAAAATATGTATCTAGTTTTTGCAATGTTACGTAGAGTAAATCATCAATATACAACCCATTTTATAAAAACATGGTGAACTGTCCCAGAATCTACTTTAAATTCTCAAATAAGTTCATGTTTTTCATAATGTTTGTTTTTTCATAATAGATAAAATTATAGTTGGTTGATACGTACCTCTACATGGATTTCTTCTCGTAGAAAGTAGTATGCCTGGCTCACGTATAAAGACCTTAAAAACGCATTTTCAATCGAGTTACGAAGCTTAAACGCTATTACTATTCTGTAATTCCTGTTGTTCCTGCTTCAAAAACTCATTAAATATATTTATTAATCTATTTATATTCACTTCTTTGGAATAATTAGCTGGATTTATATCGTCTTTTGGTTCTAAATAATTAATAAAACTATCCACATCTTCAGGATATTGAAAATCTGCATATACTTCCGCAATCCTGTCTAATAACATTCCATAATCATTATGATATTTAACTTTTAAATAAGCTAATATACAAAATCTCCATTTTCTATCTTCGCACTTCCAAGTTTTAGCATCTAAAATATTTTCTTGCCCAGTAGATTCTTGGAGTATGTCTATTAATAAACTCTCATAATCAATATAATCATCACCCCATGCTAACTCAACAATGTCTTTATTATTTACATCAGGATGAGCCACTAAAAATTCAACTGCATAATTAGATATGTCACTTTTTTTAAGTTTGTTCAATTTGAATCCTACATAGAGTGTCCTCCAATCATACTTAATATTATTTTGCTTGAAAACATCTAAAGAAATATGCATTTTGAACCACCTCGTTCTATGGTCTTTGATTTGGGGATCCTGTAATTTGCCCATCCGGTATAAATCTTCTATGTGTCACACCTTTGGATGGATCAACAATCCATTCAAATACCTCATTTTCATCTTTAACGGTCGTTATTCTTTCATTCACCCTCAAATTTTTATTATATACATCCTTATAATCGTAATATTTCATTCCACCTTCAATTTGATATAATTTCCTTTTAACACCATCGCCGCTAACTATTTCAAATTCTATAGCCTGCGGAGTATAATTATCAATTATATCATTAAAACCATGTTGACCATCAGGTTTTTTTAAAGCACTGCCTATACGTGTATTATCCAGTACCGGATGTGAAATGTCTTTTAAAGATTTATTGCTCACCTTACCACCTTTCCCATCCGCCACTCTAGCCTTCCCAATGTCCTTTAATGCCGAGCCTTCCTTCATTACTTTCAAGAAGAACGTGGATGGAATGAGATAAGTTAACGCACCGCCCGACACATACATGATCCCTTCCTCTTCCACCGTGTCGCTCATGGATTGAGCCATCAACTCTACAGCCATCATTGGGTCTTCTTTCAATTGTAGCGCAGCGTTTGTATAATCCTCAATGATGACATCACTTTTGTTTTTCAAAAATGCTGGTTCAATTGGATCAGGTATTTGATGGGACACCATAACTATGCCAATATCCCATGATATCAGGGCAACACCCGAAACTATGTGAAATGCTTCAACAAAAAACCACAATCTACCTGTTAAATAGGCGATTGTGGTATAAGCTTAATTGCTTATTTTCTAAAACTCATCTGTATTTTAGTTACCATAGGAAGATGGAAACAGGAACATCTTATAATCATCATCCGTAAACGGTTGGTCGATTTCATTAGTGGCTATTAACTTTTGGCAGTATTGATTTAGCAAATAAAATTTATATAAATCATGATACATAGCATTATAAGCTTCCCCGTTTTCAAGTTTCATTGTCTCGCCTAAAACTTCACCTTCTTTACCGATAAGCTTTACTTTACTTTCGGTATCGTTTATCCTTTCTAATATAATACTATGATTTTTCATATTACCATTAAGGTTGTAATACTTACTGCTTATACCTAATCTAAGAAGTGTTTCTTTTAAGACCTCTAAACTAAATTCCGGACCCCACATATCAAGGTCTTTATTTTTCTCTTTAAAAGGATAAATGTATTCCTTAGAAAAATAACTTTCTATTCTAACTGAAAAAAATAATAATATTTACACGCAATATCTTCATCCTCAAATATTTTTCCGACATTTTCTTTGCCATCTTGCTTTTCATATTGAACAAACATAAATGCCCATTTATCATTCCTTTTTGCCAGTCTATAAATATTTTCTCCCTGCCCTGCCGCTTCTTCAATAGAAGTTTCGGTGGCGATGGTTGGGATTTCTAAGTCTGTTAGCAATTTATTTACCTTCTTAATATTTATTACAGTTCCTCCTTCTTGGTTTCTTCATATACCTAAACCACGTTTCTCTTCTGTCAATAAATCTATTAGTTCCGTTTTCTCTGGTTTTTTTCCACTTCTTTTTTTCATTATCGTATAAATAATCATAGAATGTTTTAAAATCTAAATAAGTGATTTATTCAGTTTCAACTGCTGGATAACCCAGTTTTATCAACACATGTTTATCATCTTAGGGTTTCGGTAATTCTGCCATATCATATATCATATTCATCTAAATCAGAATGAAAAAATAAAAACTATTTCTTGTCCATATCCTTCTCTTTTCGCAAAACTTTTTAATACTTTTTCTAGATATTTGCCATTTATGAAATTAAAATACGTCAGCATTAATTTATCAATATCTACTTTATTTTCAATTACAATATTCTTTATTCAATTTCGTCATCCAGCAGGTTTTCTACCTATCCTACTCCCTATTATATGACAATTTGTCTCGCCATGGTCAGTATTAATAATTTTATTGATTCACTTGAAATAAATTCATCTAATCAATAATTTAATGCCTTTTCTAAAACATCTTTATAAATTACAGTACCAATTTTTTATATCATAGCAATCGATACAGTTTTAAATGAAGATAGTGTTTATTTATATCAACGAATTTTATTCTTTATGATATTGA
The DNA here is from genome assembly GCF_037072025.1 of Pseudogracilibacillus sp. SO30301A. Taxonomy (NCBI): domain Bacteria; kingdom Bacillati; phylum Bacillota; class Bacilli; order Caryophanales; family Bacillaceae; genus Pseudogracilibacillus; species Pseudogracilibacillus sp. SO30301A. The sequence goes on from NZ_JAXHDD010000034.1 coordinate 17,475, forward strand.
TATAGTTTCTATAGGCATCCTTCTGCTCTTCGAACATCCAAACATCTGCTAAATCTATCAAGTCATTCTTTTCAATATTTTCAATCATTCTATTCAATTTTTCCGTATGTACTAAGAGCGTTTCTGATTTTATAGATGATAATTTTTCCATTAGTTCTATCGAATCAATATCAGCATAAAAGGGTGTATTATTTTCATCAATTCTTTCGATAATTTCGAATGTTGCTAAGTTGGTATGAATATCTTGCCTAATACAACGAATCAAATCAAAGTTTGATAAATCATATAGGCATTTCTCTATTATCTCCATGTGCCATACAGGTAACGGCATATCTGAATACTGTTCTGCACCTTTCTTTAAAACTTCATATTCCTCATCGGTCATAAATTCTTTTAACTTCTTTCCTCTATCAATCATAATTACTTTTTCTCCAATCATTTATTTGGGTGGATTCACTCCCCCGTAAGGAGCAAACATATCGTCTACTTTCTTCATAGTAACGTTTACTTCAGTCAACTTGGACGTGTAAAGTTGTCGAAGTTCAGCATCTAAATTAGGGTTTTTCAGTACCCCCTCCCAACTTTTTTTCAAATCTGATAAACTACGATATGCATCAGAAACTTCTTGGGCATGATCATAATAACCACCACCTGGTTTTGGAACAGGATTACCATCCAAGTCTCTCTGCGCTCCTTTTAAATCCATTTCAGTTAAATGTAAATATGTTCTGTCCTGTTGATTCAATGAAGCCCTTTGACTAGTAGAAATTTTAGACTTTGCAGTATCTGATAAATCATCAACACTTGTGATTAGCCTATTACCCTTAGTCTCCTTATTATCCCCTCCTACTCTACCCTTCCCTACTCCTTTTACCGTTGAACCCTCTTTTATAAACTTCACGAACAGCGAAGATGGAATTAGATAAGTTAACGCACTGCCCGACACATACATGACACCTTCCTCTTCCACCGTGTCACTCATGGATTGAGCCATCAACTCTACAGCCAACATGGGGTCTTCTTTTAATTGTAGCGCAGCATTTGTATAATCCTCAATGATGGCATCACTTTTGTTTTTCAAAAATGCTGGTTCAATTGGATCTGGTATTTGATGGGACACTATAACTATTCCAATATCCCATGATATCAGGGCAACACCCGAAACTATGTGAAATGCTTCAACAAAAAAACCTCTCCCTATATCATAGAAATCCTTAAAGGGGGCGATGAATTCCTCTCCAGTCCAGCCCTTTCAGACAGTTTGACAAAGATAAAAAATACCACAATCCCCTATAAAGTTGACGATTGTGGTAGAAATTAATTCAGTGTTTTAAAATACTTGGTTATATGTTACTTAAAAGCATCTTTATTAATGAACTGAATAAAAATAAGTTTATTATAACTTTTTGTACATCTCATACAAATCTAATAATTGTTTCCCTAGTTCATTGTTAAAATCCCAAGAGTCAATAATCATGATGGGATACGAAGGGATATGTCCTTTGGATTCAATCATTAGTTCTATATCTTTATATATTTTTTTAGTTGAGGAACTGTTCCATCTTTACCTTTACCTAATTTGTGAGCTTTAATTTCACAATCTAACTTCATTTTTACTTTTTCAGCTTTCTTTATGTAGTTTAAGTTTTTATTAAATCGTCTAGATTCGTTATATACCACTGCTCAATACCCCCAATATATTGATCACCCATCTGATACTGCGGTGCTGCTTTTCCTTTAATTATAATTGTGGTAATAAAAAAGTGCCGTCTCCCTTTTTAATTAGAAGAAATATCTGCATAAATTTAGCTTGAAGTATGGTATTCTATGCCCCCAAGTGATTCTATTATTTACTATATTGATAGGACTGTATAATCGTATGATCATCCTGCTATTCCCATTTCAAAAACTCATAATAAATTTAAGTTCGCTCCTTTGAAATAATTAGCTGTATTGAAATCTTCAGCTTTTCGTATATCCTGTGCTATATTCCTTGAAAGTATTTACTGCCTCTTCTCCATCTACAATTACTGGTTCATCCAAAGTCCCTTTGTTTATTTTTCTTATCATATCATCCACATCAAAATTGCTGTTTGTGAATTGAAGACCCTGAACGATACATTTCCAAAATTCAACTCCGTTAAAATCACAATTCTCAAAATGTATGTAGTTTATTTTACTATTTGAAAATACATCATTTATTTTGCAACTTTTAAAATATAGATTTTCAAATAAAGTTTGATTGGAGCTAACCTTTGTAAAGAAACAATCTTCAAAGCTAGAATCTTTTATGTAACTAAAATCGAATTCCGCTTTTCCAAAGTTTACATTCTTGAATGTCATATTATTTAATTTACAATCATATATTTTTGCTCCCCCAAAATTCACACCGTCTAAAACAGTATCATTAAAAATCGAGTCTGTAATATAAACATCCACAAAATTTAGCTTTGATAAATTATTATTTGAAAAATCAATCCTATCTAACATTAACTTTTTTCCATCTGTTTCATTATTTTGTAGAGCTTTTATATATTTATTATGATTTTCTATCAATAAATCAAGCTCTTCTTGTTTCATCTTATTCATTACCATCACTCCAGCTAAAAAATCATTTGCATCTATGCCTGACCGACCTACATGAAAACCCGAAAGGCTAAAATAAACAATCAAGATCTGAAATTAAGTTTACAAAACTATATTGTTTTCGATAATGTACTTTTCTCCAACTTTCTCCTTTACTAAGGATATAGCCTTCTCAACTTTCTTTATAAAAGCTTCTTTTTCCACTTCATTACTAAACCCTCTGTATTCAAAGTTAATAGCATTATCTTCATACAGCCCATCGTATATATTTTGTAACTCAACAAACATACAATCTATTCCTACATCATGTTTAAGTTCCTCAACTAAATCATTATCTACCAATTCCCCATTTTCATTGTACTCCCACATTGGATAGCTGATATTCAAAAAAATTTTAATTTTATTCATTTGATACCTCCTCGGCGATGCTGTTGGATTGGCTCCAACAATGAAACCGTTGTTGCCAACAGTAATAGCAACTCTTTGTGTTTTGCTATTGAATTTTACTTAGTAAATTGGTCTACCTTTTCCTCGACCTTGATACCCGACAACTTTACCCTCATTTAAAGTTTTCATTAACAATTCAGGAATTTCATTAGATTTTATACCTTTCGCAGTAAAATCATCTGCATGCATCATAACATGATTAAAACTAGCTTTAGGGTTTCCTTTTTCAAGCTATACTAATTTACCGTTTGGAGTCTTGGTTACAGCTAGTATTTCATCGGGATTACTCCACTATTTGATAATTCATCCAGTAAATTAGACGGTTTTAAATGATTATCAGCTACATTCCTGCTAGCCTTCCCAACACCTTTCAATGCTGAACCCTCTTTTATAAACTTCACAAACAACGAAGTAGGAATGAGATAAGTTAACGCACTCCCCACGATACATACATGACACCTTCCTCTTCCACCGTATCACTCATGGATTGATCCATCAACTCCACGGCCATCATTGGGGCGCAGCGTTTGTATAATCCTCAATGATGGCATCACTTTTGTTTTTCAAAAATGCTGGTTCAATTGGATCTGGTATTTGATGGGACACCATAACTATTCTAATATCCCATGAAATCAGGACAACACCCGAAATCATATAAAAAAACACCATAGTCTTCCTGTTTAATAAGCGATTGTGGTGTTAAATTGCTTATTTGATTTTAATGATTTAAACATATGACTCTTCTAGTTTACATAGTTTTTAACAGCTTTAATTACCAATTTAAAGTAATGTTTATCAATGATTAAGTTCTTTCATTTAAATTTACCTAAAAGCTCTATATCTAAGTTCATTTATAGCTTCCTTAGCTATTGTCTGAATTTCCTTATTAGGACTGTTTCTATAAGTCCTTAGTGTTGCTAGATACTTTTCATTGCCTGAAAACCCTAAAAATGATAGAACATATGAAAGATTTTCATTTGAAAGTCCAGAACAATAGGGTAGTAAGATATCCAATGAAATATCTGCAGCAACTTCATTAAAAACAACAGCATTATGAATAGTGTGGAAAATAGTTTCTTTAAATTCACTATCTTTTTCCAAAACAACTTGAGATAAGAGTAGATTTACTCCTTCTATTATTTCATCTTTATCCAACTATCCATATTCATATAAATCTCCTATTTCTTCAATAATACTTTCCTTTTTATCCTGATTATTTAATGATTGTGTCTTTTTTATTTTTTCAATAGTATTCATATTTTTTCTCCTAATCACTTTATTTGGGATCTTTGATAGGGATATGGGTTCTGTTAGCAAAATCTTCGTTATAATATGGGCTATTTATGTTACTTATTCCCGGTAGTTGATACTCACCAGTAACAGGGTCTAAATATTTTTTACCTTGTTGTACCCTTACAATCCAATTATCAGCTGCATTACTACCAATAGGAGCTGACGGATCCGGGCCATGGACTCTAACTCTTATAGTTACTCCTTCTTCTGTCCACTTATATTCAAAACCTTCCGTTACTTTACCGACCACAGCTCGATTAACTTTTGAGCGTATTGGTATTAGAAGCATCTTCCCTAGTCTAGTATTCCATTCACGACTCCGATCATCGGACTGGCAAGACTTTTTCGTTTATGCAACCCCCTAAAGTTTTGGTTGCAATACTACTTTTATTATGTAATAAACAACTTGCAAAATACAAGATCTGATAATTATAAGTGTGTAGATGCTCTAAGAAAATCTATACTGATTCTAGCAACTTTCATTTCAACATTTCTCCCGATCAATTCAGTATACTCAGAGAAATAATCATCTTCGTCAGTTAATACTATCCCCGCATCGATGGTATCCTCATGTAACACCCCCCGAATATAATATTCATAACTTGAAGCAATTCGTTCTAACTCCTTCTTTTCTTCGCGTATTTCATAAATCTTTAAATCTTCTAAAACAGTAAACCCTATAAATACAGGATAACTTTTCCCGATTTCGATTTCATATGGACAAATAGAAGCAAATCCTGTAAATTCGACTCCATTGATTTCAATGGTCACTTCTTCCTCTATCAAGGGGTCTAGACGTTTAACAAGGGCTATATAGTTCATTTTCAAAACCTCCTCTTTTATGATATTTATTGTTTTGGTACATTTCCATGCAATAGGTGGTAAAGCCTCGTGCAAATAGTGGTAAAAAGAATTGCAAAGGTGGTACATTTTTGATGCAATAATCATCGTTTTCTTCCATCGCTTCTATTTCCTTTTTACTTTTAATGCTGCTTGCCTATGATAAGTCCCAATCTTTTATGTAAAACGTCCCTGTTGTCGGATCAGGGTTTAGGATGATTTTAACAATAAACCTTGAAAGGCTTTTAGCCATTCAAGGAAGTTTTTTCTCTATACAATGATTAGCTATTCAACATCATCATATGCATCACCTAAGGAAATAAAATTACTTCTTAGCCAATACCAATATTGCCCTTTATTTATTACAAGTCTTTCAAATAAATCAGTAAACGAAGTAGCTATAATCTGGGACTCCCCAACAAGCCCATGGCGTTCATAAAAACTATCGTAGCATCTACCTATCCTATCTTGATTGAGGTCGATCGTTAAATATTCATCCGTTCCATCATTACAAATAATATACCAATTAGATGAAATATCTTCTTCACATAATTCTCCTACAATTATTGGATTTGCCAATACAAACTTATCAGGAGATACAAGATAAATTGGATATTCCTCATTTTCAAATAGAACTAATCCTCCACAATGACTATAAAATTCTTTTAAATCATTAGGTAAAATATGCTTTTCTTCATTAATAATGGGTAATCCAGTAGACTCAAAGATACGACAATGTGGTAGAGTGCCTACTTCTGTTAGCAACCGCTTTATCTTTTCCATTAACTTCACTCCCGATAATTATATTTATTAAAGGAATTATAATATTCATGTCTGGCTGATTTGGGAGCATTTGCAGCATCAAACATTCTTTCTGTAAGTTCTTGTATCTCCCTTGGAGAGACTGATTGCCAATCAACTTTGATTGCAGTTTCTATTCTTTCAAGGTACCCAAGTGCAATATTATCATCTCCAGAATCATCTGCAATATAATATATGATGTCGCGAAGTTGTTCCTCTGCCTTATCCGTTCGTAATATTTTATACCTCATCCATTATTCCTTCCGAGTAACGACCCACGAATATCATCAAATGAATCCTGCATCGGTGCGACTCGCCCATTTTTCACATCATCCTCAGATTCTGCAAGTGTTCTCAGTAGTTCCAGCTCTGATTTAATCTGATAGTAATCCTGTAATCCAAGAACCGCGGTATCGCCCCGTCCATTTACGGTAATAATAACTGCATCTCTTGACTCTTTGCACTGCTTTGAGATTTCATTGTAATGATTTCTTAAATCTGCTGACGGTCTAATTACAGATCCCATAGTATCACCTCTTACAGATGTTATTTTCCATAGTCATATTATATCACGACATGACTATCCGCTGAATATTTTATTCATACATGCCTGCATTTCCCCTAAAAAAGTGCCTATTCCCTGCACTTTAAGCTTTTTCGTAGTGAGGGACAGACTCCATTTAGAAATAAAATTTAGGTTCAGTAACAATTAACGGGTAACATAATCCGACAAATTTGACTTTAAAAAAGGAAAATCCAAACCATCTGTCGTATTGGTAAAGTATCTAAACAAATACCAACGAAAGGATGATTTGGATGCTTAGCCATTATACCATGACAAATGATGGCATAAAGTACCTTTTGTCATTTTTCATCAAGTAGAAATTCCATTTGGCTTTCCAAACGCAGGGTTATATCGCCATCTTCAGTTAACCAATCAAGGGGTTCATTGTCCAGATTGTAGTTTCTGGACTGCCAAAGTACATGAATATCATCCCAAGCAGGTTATTGCTGGGTCTCACAATGACACACCCATCACCGATCATTTCAATCATCGCCGTTTTGTATGTGATGTTTGCCATCGTACGTTTATGGAACCATTGTCTTGGTTGAAACCGTATCAACGCATTACCGAAATTGGTCATGAGGCACTCTTGTATACAACATCCGACCGTACATTTAAGGCTGTTGGGGAAGCCTTTGATCGAAGTGGACAAAATGTGCGGATCCACGTGCTTAAATACTATTCGGAGCAGTCGGATCTAGCTGAACGTTCAACTCCCCCATTGATTGGAATGGATGAAATCAGTTTGGCTAAAGGGAAAGGAAACTACCGACTCGTCATGTATGATCTCACCATTCCGTGGCGTCCGCAATTGTTTCTGATGCATGAAAGCAGGCGCGAAGATGAAGTCATTAAGCTACTTCAGGAATTACCCCAACCAGAACGCATGCTGGCGGTTGCAATAGCTATGTGGAGAGGTTATAAAACCGCAGTCCAAGCGGTACTTCCCGAGGCCATTGTAGTTATTGATGCGTTCCATGTTATTCAGGCATCTACAAAAGCTGTAGGCGATGTTCGAAAAGATGTACAAAAATCGCTGAGCAAGGAACAACGGGATGCCTTAAAACGGGATAAGGAAGAAAAGACTGCTTTACTCAAATGGAGAAAATATCAAGATCGTTATGAGCGACGCTTAAAGCAAAATGAATCTCAAACAGCTTGTTAAAAAGTCTTTTCGACAAAGATTACATCAATCAGTTATTATGAAGTTTTTATGTCGAATAATGGCTTCAATCCCGCGATTTGTTACTGAACCACTTTTTTTATAGTAGGCATGAACGTATCGATGGAAATTGCTGATCTTTTTCGAGTAAAACCGGAAGGGAATAATCAGTCCGATAATAATCACCAACCATGAATAGTAACGTCCTTTTGCTGTAGCCCGTATTCAAACCACGCATTTTTTCTTCAAGCACCTCCCGGTATGATAGACATATTAATCGAAGGAGGTGCTTATTCTATATGTCAGAAAAATTAACAATTTTCCCCGTATCACTTGACCCCATGTCAGCATCATCTGTCAAACTTTAGCTACGCAAGAACAACCACAACCAAGTTTTATCATTCGTAGGAGTGATCTAGAAGTATCCTTCTTTCCTGGTGTGGACGAGCACATCGTTCAGATCATTATGAATGAGTTGAAACAACAGTGAAACGTGATTTTACACATGTGAAAAACATTTATATTGTTTGCGGAAAAACAGATATGCGAAAAGGAATCGATGGATTGGCTACACTTGTTCAAGATTCTTTTGAGTTTGATCCATACAGTGATTCCATTTTCTTATTCTCCGGCTTGAGTAAAGACCGATATAAATGTTTGTATTTTGACGGCGACGGTTTCGCCCTACTTTACAAACGTTTAAATGGAGGAAAACATCAATGGCCAAGAAATGAACAGAAAGTTCGTTAACTGACCCAACAAGAATTACGTTGGTTATTAGAAGGTTTATCCATTCAACAACCAAAAGCGATTACAGCATCAAAAAAAGGGTCTTTTAAATCCGTCTATACTAGTGGTATAATAAAATTCTACCAAATAAATAAACGGAAAAGTGGTGAGTGACTTGGGCAAAGATAATGATAAGTTAATTGAAATCCTTCAACGACAGTTAGAGCATTCGAATAAACAAAATGATGAATTACAAAAACGTATTGAAGTGTTAACTGAACAAGTCCGCCACTTAACGAACGCTTTAAATGGTTCGTAAACAGAAAAATCAAAGTATCAATCGCCAGACGGACAAGTTTCCTTATTCGAGGATGATCCACTGTTTAACGATTCTGAGCACACAGAGGAACAAAGCACAGCGGTGATGACGTATACCGTTGTTCGTAGAGTGAAAAACAAGAAAAGAAATGATTCATTTCTTGATCATATTGAAATTGAAGAAGTTCATCATCACCCCGACAACTTGGCATGTGACTGTTGTCAGTCAACCATGAAGGAAATCGGCATACAATGGTTCGGGAAGAGGCGAAGTTTATCCCCGCTCAAATGGAAACGTGTTCAACATTTTGAACATGCGTATGAGTGTACAACCTGTAAAAAAGATATAAAGCAAAAGGCACAGGTCAAACGCGGAAAAACTCCACAAGCAGTACTTCAACGAAGTATCGCAGGGTCAACTGTTTTGGCCAAGTTGATTTATGATAGGTTTATACAATATTTACCCCTTTACCGACAGATTAAAGAATGGGAACGTTATGGTCTGATAACAAATGATAAAAATTTATCCAATTGGGTGATTCGTACATCAGAAGATTGGTTATTGCCCATTATCAATACATAACTGGTGACGCCAGGGATATGCCGTTTGCTGACAACTCGTTTGATGTCGTTGTATCCAGTCTCGTTTTTCATAATATAAATAATCAAGAAGAAAGGAAGCAGGCATTAGGTGAGGTAGTTCGTGTGCTGAAACCAGGGGGTAAATTTGCGATTCTTGATTTTCAAAATGTAAGGGGATATGTGCAGGTGTTTGCGGAGTTTCAATCAACTGATGAACCGTTCTTCGATCCATCATATAATATATTTCCTCCTGTACATATTGTTATAGGTCAAAAATCTTAAAGGTTAAATTGTTTGCGTCTTGTAGTTTTTTGCATAACATGGGGTGTAAAAAATAATATAATTTACACAACGTCAATCTATGATATTTTTTCTAATGTAATAGTAGAATGATTTTTATGACGGAGAGGTCACAAAGGTTGGCTCAAGTCAATTATATGAATTTTAAATCGTGGTTTTACTAAAATAATATAAAAGATGAAGGGGTTAATATAGATGAAAAATCTTAAGCTTTTGTTATTATCTATTATTGTCTTGTCTTTGTTATTTTTAGTTGCATGTGGGAAGTCAAAGGATTCTGTTAAGGACGATGATAGATCAGATGTAGAGTCACCAGTGGAGGATGCTCCTCACGAAGAACAGCATAATGTAGAAGCTCCTCATGTCGAGCCACCGAAGGTTGAAGCTCCTCATGTCGAGCCACCGGAGGTTGAACCTCCTCATGTTGAACCACCGGAGGTTGAACCACCAAAAGTAAAGGTTCCAGAGGTTAATATTAAAACGGACGATAAAAAAATAACAATGGAAGTTCCAGACAATGTACTTTTTGACTTTGATAAAAGTGACTTAAGACCTGAAGCAAAAAATGTTTTAGACAAAATAGCTGAAGCATTGCAGGAATATGATGGAGCAGATGTTCAAATCAATGGACATACCGATAACGTTGGACAAAAACAATACAACATGAATCTTTCCGAAGAAAGAGCCGAATCTGTTCATGCATATCTTGATGACAACGGAACATTAGATCATTTGAACGTCAAAATTAAAGGGTATGGAGACACGAAACCAATTGTACCTAATGATACGAAAGCCAATCAACAAAAAAATAGACGTGTAGAAATTGTTATTGAACCTAAAACTTGAGTGAAACAATTTAGTTACCAAGAAATTTTGGAAGTGGTGGTGATTACAAATTTCTAATCGTAATTTAAAATCAAATCCAAAGTATTCAAGTAAAAGCACTAAGACACAACAAGCTATTTTTTACGGAGGAATGGCACTTGCTGGTGTGGGATTAGTCTTTATCATTCCATTCCTTGCGATGTTTGTTTATTTTCTTATAGTTGAGGATGAGTTTAAAATATATGTTATTAGTGTTGCAGGCTTAACCTTTATACCCATTATGCTGATAAAAGTAATATCGTTAGCGATTCAAGAGATAAAATTACGACAAGTAGCTAATCAACATCCGGAAAGGAAAACCGTTTAGTCAATTTTTTGTTAGCCAACAACAAAATATATTAGCAAAGAAAAAGAATATCACTGATGAAAATGGCGATTTGTTACATTTCAAGACCGGTGAGGGTTTTCTTTTTGCTGTCGGTGTATGGAAGCACCTACGCACCGGGTAAACCATTCATCACTTTCACTTTGGAAATGTACATGCATTTCGATATCTGGTGCGTATACGGTGTGTTATACCGTACTGTTGTATAATGTGTAGCACAGTGTGTGTTTCGTATGGAATGATATAAGAAGAATATCGGCACGGAATATCACACCAAGTAGATATATTTATAGTATGCGTATTTGATACGTACGCCGTGCGTAATACTGTGCAAACCATAGGAACCAATGGGATGACTACACGGAGTTTTGCATCATATGCGTATGCTATATGACACGTTATAGATACAACGAATATGCGTATCGTATGAATGATGATGTACACCTATGCGAATAGGTGTGTGAATTACTTTGTGATTTCATGTCTATTTAGTAATAAAACATTGATACAACATCAAAAAACACATGTGATTTCTGTTATGAAACCGCATGTGCTTTTGCTTATGAACCTCTGAAGTAAAGCCGTTAAAAAAAGCCCTGTCTTGATGAACGTTCATTTAAATATCGCAAGATTTTACAAGGTCTATAAGTGAAGTAACGGAAGGACAAACGTCCTCTGGGCAGAGCTCGTACTAAAGAACCGACCAACTTCATGAAACATGTGCCACAAAACGCTGTTCTTCAAAAAATCACGATTTAACAGCCGCAAAATCTATAGAGCATAAATATTTTCTTCGTGTATTTTTCATTTAAGTAGATTTTGGGATAGCCTCTTTAAAAATAACTTAAGCTCCTTTTTCAATCATTTGTTTACTAACTGTTTTCGACGGAATAGCAATTCTTCCTAATGCTACAACTAACGTAACGGCAATCATAATCAATAGAATTCTTACATCTGCCGCAAGGTCTCCTCCTCCATAAACAATACTGAAATAACCATCTACTCCATAAGTCGCTGGTAGATATTCACTAATCCGTGCATAAAATGAAGATAGCATATCTCTAGGAACCATAACACCTGAACTGACTAACTGAATTGCTACCACAATAATGTTGAATACCATCCCTGGAATTCCAAATAAAATAACAAACATTTGCGTTAAACAGACAAAACTGAAGAAAAGTAACGATTGGAACATCCAAGCTGAAAATATACTGATTTGGATATCAATCCCAAATAGACGCATAAGAACAACTGTAAGTAGCGAAATCATTAATGAAGCAACAATATTAATACCTAAACGTATAAGAAAAATCGCCCATTTATTACATTTATCTTTCAGTACATCCGCCACTATTTGAAACTGCATACTCATAATCATCGCACCGATAAATGAGGCTAAAATAACTAGCAGAGGAAGCATGTTACTAGAAAATCCCTCTACATTATTTGTTTTTGTTAGAGACATTTTTACAGGATGTATTTCTGTATGTTTCTGCACTTGATCAACTATTTTTTCTGCTATAGGTTCTACTTGTTCTGAATCTGGAGCCTGAGACGCAACCTCCTTTGGGATCACTTTTTTTATTTGATCTTGAATACCAATATATGCTTGATCACTTGCTTCGTCTGTCACAGTCTTTGCTGTCTTTTCCATAATCTGTTTGGATAGTGTGGGATTGGCTTGATTAATATAGTAATTTAAATTTGCAGACTGCTTTTCTTGCAAATCCTCTGTAAACGATTTGGGTATATGAATAACCATATCCCATTCTCTAAGATCTAATTTCTCCTTCGCTTCTGTTAAATTATCAACTTCTGTCACTTTAAAAGGTATTTGTTCCGCTACTGTTTTTGCTACATCTTTACCTAATTCTGTATCTTCATTTGTAACAGCTATCTTTAACTGATCTACTCGATCATTAATTCCGTCATAGCCTGTTAGCCATACAGAAAAGAAAACCAATTGTAGTATCAAAGCCGCCGCGATCCCTAAATAAGTCTCTCTAGTTCGAAAAAATCTCTTTAAAACATTCATAGTATTCCTCCTGAAGTAAGTATTTGCCTGCATTTTATTTTAAAAAAATAAAGCCTTTAGAAAGCCCTTGTGGATTTATCCTTTATTGAAGTAACAATATCCTTGTTTCTTTAAGCCCGCTTTTATCGTTCACTTTTGCAGGTAATATTCCGCGCATCTAATTTTTATACCACTCCTTTCTTTTCGACAATTCACATCATAACTTATTACTAATTTGACTAATAACTGTCTTAATATTTAAAACATACCACTTTACATTATTATTTAGTGATTGTTTTTATTGAATTAACAAGTAGAGTTACTTGTTTATTTAAAAAATCATCCAATAACATCTGAGAATCATCATTAAGCCTAAGATTCAATAAGAAAAAACCAGCATTAATTAATAAAAAATGAGTTACTACCGCTTCTACGTCTTGATTATAAAGCTTTCCAAGACTTATCATTTCTTTAAAATAATCCATCAATGTTTCTTTAACTTTATAAAGGTGTTGGGAGATCATTTCATCAATTTCCGGAAAAGTACCTGCTTCTTTATAACTAATTAGTAAAATATCCTTATGTTCATTTAATTGTTCTTGATATTTTTTTGCGATGAATTTTAAATCCTTTTCCAAATCCCAAACAAAGTTTTCTTTAACTATTCCTATTAATTCACCAACAAATGAATACTTATTTATTGCAGCCTCCATAATTCCATCCTTGCTTCCAAAATGGCGAAATAAGGTGATTTCATTTACATTAGCTCGTTCAGCAATAGCCCGCGTTGTCGCACCCCGATAACCCTTTTCTGTAACTAATTGAATAAGTGCATCCATAATTTTATCCTTTGTATCCATCTTATATCTCCCTTGTATGCAAGTAACTACATACCTTTATTGTTTATTATATTATCATATTATGGATCAATGTCAAGTGCAAAAAATAAATAATGAAATTAAAATGTTTTTCAAGATTATCCAAAGAACCGTCTATCCTTTAAAGAAGTATGCCTTAAGTATTCTATCACTTCTAAAAATTCGCAAGTAAATTGCACTTAAAAAGAAGTTGAGAAGAAACAACAAGAATATATTTGAGCAATTGCAAAGTTTAGGATTTCTTGTTTCTTACCGAACCGTTTGTAATTATATCGCAGAGTGGAAAGATAAAACATTAGATGAATCCGATGGTATAAAAGAAGAATACGAAAGTTTAACACACCCTCCAGCCGAGGCACAAATAGACTTTAGAATTACGGAGGCGGTACAGGAAGGAAAAGTAAAAGACATTGGATCTAAGTCATTTGAGTAGCATTACTCATGTTAATTTTTGGCATTCCAACCATTAAGTACGCCTTCAATATCTGCATTAAGTTTCTCTCTCATTTTTTTACATTCATCTGGGTATTGACGCTCCACCTTAAAAAGCAATTTTTGTCCTTTTATATAAATTGGAAGTAAGACATGGGAAGCATACTTGTATACATAGCTTTTATAATCATGATCGAATTTATTATTCTCTAACCTCTCTACTATCCTTTGACTCGCATCACTACTCGGAAAAATTGTATCTCTTTCTGCCGAGAAGAGAAAGACATCACCCCCAATATTCTCCACTGCAATATCAGCATAATTATTAGATTTGTTTATGGCCTCTCTAAAAACTTTCTCACATGTCATTTCTCTTTGAAGCAAGCTAACTTTCAGCATTTTTGTGGCAGAAAACGAATAGTTTAAGAAAGGTAGTGGCTTATTCCTCCATGAGAAACCTGCTTCCCCAGACGCTCTTGTTTTAAATAATCCATCCGATGAAATTTCCCCCTCCCACACACAATGTGATGGGGAAAAAGCTAATACTACTTCTATATCAGCAATTTTAGAAGCTGACAATAATGCGTATTCAGCCCCTTTGGAAAGTCCTGTAATTCCTATCCTATGATAGCCTGCGTCTCTTAAGTGGCTCACAGCAGCTTCAACATATTCAATTGGTATTAAATTCTGGTTCAACTGTAGCATTCCACCACCATAAAAATACACAATTAAAACAGCTATATTCTTTTCATTAAAATATCTAGCCATAGGACGCAGAACTTTTTTATCTTTCAAACCACCAACAGCAATTAGAACAGCCTTAGATTCTTGATTAGTAGAAACGGGAAATAACTCACCTTTAAAACCTTCCAAATCTAAATCGATAGTATCCACCGTACTAAACTTGGGATTCATCTTTCTCCTCCTAACCTGATTAATTAGATCTCTCATTGCATTAAATAAACTTAACTGTATCCTCGACATTCAAACAAAAACCTTCATGTCCTTTAGCGAGTTAGGATTTCCTTTTCTTCAAAACCCAGTACGTTGAGATAAAACTTTTTATCTTCTTCTCCCCTTTTGAACTAGTAATCTGTGTATGATGCAATCCAAGAATCATGTAAAACCTACTCCTATGTATTCATGGCTTAGCTGTAACACTTTGAAAAGTACTTCTCTACAATCCGACCCGATCGTTGAACACCATTTCTTAACATGATTATAACATAGATATTTTCGCACCTTCAAAATAATTAGATACTGTAAGCTAATACACTAAAACTAGTTCATCCTTGAAATATTCATATGTAATTGTATTACTCTTGCATAGTGAAGTTTTCTGATCTTTTCGGTGAACATGGCAGTGACATCTTCTATCTAAAGATATTTCAGCGGTTTCACCACGGTTTTACTAGGTGGTATTTCAACAGATGTGGAGTGGCAAGGCGGCGGAAGTTTTCAGAAATACCACCAAAACAAGTCAGAAGTAGGCATTGGAATTTCAGTATTTGTGAACGATTCAAGCATGGCCTTAAAATCCAGCCGGTTATTTGATGAAAAAGCTCCCATGACGTTTTCCCAAAGAGCGATAACTGGATATGTTCCATTCGTTGCAATACCTCATTTCTTCGATAATTCGGATTGCGTGATAGAATGAGCTGGATTGAATTCCTGCAAGACCTTCTCGTTTTCCGATATTTGATAAGTTTTGACAAGGTGAACCAAAGGTAATGATATGAACAGGCGGTATTTTGCCACCATCTATTTTTGTGATATCTCCTAGATGGAGCGTGTTAGGGAAATGGCGTTTTGTTATAGATACAGGTGCTTTCTCTATCTCACTTGCCCATGTCGGTATCATTCCATAACGTGAAGCTGCGAGAGGAAATACACCTATACCATCAAAGAGACTTCCTAGTGTTAGTGTTGTCATATATAATCGCCACCCTATTCACAAATCTTCTTACGAATAAATTAATATATAATGAATCTTCACAAAGTTATTTTTGCACAAAAAAATAGACGTTCAGTTTATTTGAACGTCTAAAAGTATGGCATCAAATTAAGATTAGAATATTTAATTTCACATGTCTCCTCACACCAGATCAATTCCTACTGAAACATTAATGTGGTTTTTAATCACTTTTTTTCTGCCACTTTCACCATTTGCCTCAAAGTAAGAAAGCTTGTAAAACGCCTTGAAACTAAGAATTTCTACATAATTTTCCGTTGTATCAACGCTATAGCCTCCACATGTGAAGTTTGGCAAAACATGTCCACAGGCTGCACTTCCTGCGTCTTGAATCCGCTGTCCTCCAAAATGCGTAAGTCACGTGCAAGTGTCGATGGGTTGCAGGAGACATAAACAATCCGCTTTGGCGCCATGTTTATCATCTCCTTCAATAAAATTTCTTCACACCCTTTTCGTGGGGGGTCTACAACAATAACGTCCGGTCGTAAACCTTGTGCTGTCCACCAGGGCATGACTTTTTCCGCTTCACCGACCATAAATTCCGTATTTGTTATACCATTTAATTTCGCATTTATTTTTGCATCATTAATTGCTTCTGGTACAATTTCTACGCCATATACCTGTTTGGCTTGTTGAGCTAAAAATAAGGATATCGTGCCAATTCCGCAATAAGCGTCGATTACAACATCATTCGCACCGACATTAGCAAACTCAAGCACCTTATTATACAATACTTTCGTTTGGATAGGATTTACTTGATAAAAAGATCGTGGTGAAATTTTAAATTTCAAATCACCAATGGAATCATAAATATAACCCTCACCAAAAATCGTTCGTGATTTTTTCCCCATAATAACATTTGTCTTTTCTTTATTTATATTTAGAATAATCGATTTTATTGAAGGATATGTTACTGTCAGTTGTTTTATTAGTTCATCTTGTTGTAAAAGTTTTTCCGTACGAGTTACAAGAATAATCATCGTATCATTTGTACCAAAAGCCGTGCGCACAATAATATGACGTAACATCCCTCGATGTGTCTCTTCGTTATATGCTTCAATTCCTAGATCTGTTGCAATTCTTCTTACCGCTTCAACCATACGATCACCAAGTTCATTTTGAATGACACATGTATCCATATCATCGATAATCCGGTGACTTCGGTGCTGATAAAAACCCGTGATGAGCTCCTCATCTTTTTCTCCTACAGGAATTTGAATTTTATTACGGTATCGCCATGGATCTTCCATTCCTAATACAGGGTGAACCGGTACATGATCAAGATGGGCTACTTTTTTCATGACATTCTGTACCTGATTTCGCTTCATCTCCAGTTGCATATCATAACTCATATGTTGCAATTGACACCCACCACATTTATAAAACACATTACATGGAGGGGTCACCCGTTCTGGACTCGCTTTTTTAATGTCTAGCAATTTTCCATACCCGAAATTCTTATTTATTTTGATTACCTTTACTTCAGCCTCTTCACCCGGTAGGGCATACGGAACAAAGATAGGATAGCCATCTACTTTGGCGACTCCATTTCCTTCATGGGTCAGATCTTCAAATGTAAGTGAGATCTTTTCATTCTTTTTTACAGGTGTTTTTTGTTTCGCCATGATAATTAATCTTCCTTTAAAAATTATAATCTTTTCCTAGACCATTAAAGCATAATCGTATCATTATACCAAGTATCTTCTTTTAAAATTTTATTGTTCCACTTTTTTTTGGAAAAGTAGATACGCTGAATAAATATGATATTCGCTGAATTAATTGTAAAATCGCTAAAACTTTTCACTAAAACGCTGAATAATTATCAATTTCGCTGAATCAATAGTCGAAATAGCTGAATAGGACTTTTTCCAAAATAAAAAATACTCCTTTTGTCAGGCACTTTCCGATAAAAGGAGTATACACGTTAAATTATTTTCATAATCACAAACAAAGCCTAATAAAAGGACATCTCTATTTATGATACTTTATTACGCTGGATATTTCTCTATTTAAATGCTCATCCGTATATTTCGTGCTCTCTTTTGTCATCGTCATTTTGTAAAAAACGATTCCAAGTATTACCCAAACAATAATGATAATCCACTCATATGGCCAAATTAAGGCGGACGGCATTCCGGGCATATATAGTACTCCGATACCCAATCCCATAATTATCGCTAACCATCCAATTACAGGACCTCCTTTTAAATAAAAAGGACGTACCATTTTCGGCTCTTTTTTCCGTAAAACTAAAAAGGAAATGGCAACCATTAACCAAGCTACTACGAGACCTAAACCGCCTGCATCTACAAGCCATACTAATGCTGGTCGACCAAATAATGGAGCAAGGCTTGATAATACTCCAATGAGTAATATCGCTTTATATGGTGTTCTATATTTTGGATGTAAATCTCCTAGTGCTTTTGGAAGCATTCCAGCTCGTGCGAGAGCATAAATTGCTCTACTTCCTCCAATATAAAATCCGATCCAGCTTGTTACAATACCACCGATTCCACCGAGTACTAATACATTACCCATTATTTGACTGTCCCCAAATGCTTTAGCCATTGCATCCGCTGTAACTAGATTTGAAGCATCTATTTCAGAAGGTGTTAGAACTCTTGATACGCCAAAAATTATTGCCACATACCATGTAACTGCCAAGATAACTGAAAAAACTAATAATTGCCCAATTCTTTTTTGCGGTAAGTTAATTTCCTCTGCAGCTTGAGGGATTACATCAAATCCAACAAACATAAAGGGAGTCATAATAATAACGGTAAATAGGCCAGCGGTTCCGTTTTCAAAAAACGGTTGCATATTTGCGGTCGAACCGGAAATTCCACTACCAGTGACTAACAGAATACCAGCAATAGCAATTAATAATGTGAAAATGAACATAATCGCAGTTGAAAATTTAATGCCACGATAATTAATCCATGTAATTAGAATGGATCCTACTATTCCAACACCTGCCCAAGTTGCCGTAACATCCCATCCTGTAATCGTATACATATACCCTATACTGTAATTAGGAATTAAGTATTCAAAAACGGTTGGCAAGGCAACTGCTTCAAAAGCAACAACAGAAACATATCCTAAAATAAGTGCCCAAGTCGTTATATAAGACGCCACTCTGCCCATCGCTTTAAAACTATAAATTAATTCCCCTCCGGCAAGTGGCAATGATGAAGCGAGTTCTCCATAAGTCAGTCCAATTAACACGACCAAGGTTCCTCCAATTAGAAAGGCAAGTATGGCTCCTAATGAACCAGCTTCTCTAATCCATAAACCAGCTGTTACAACCCACCCCCATCCAATCATCGCACCAAATGCGAGTGTAAGTACATCTCTATTACCTAATATTTTCGCTAACTTTACATCGTCCATGTTCCTCCCCCTCATTCATAATACTTGTCAATTTATATTTATGAGATAAGGAGGACACATATTCATTTTTACAAGATGTAAGGTGGTGTAGGAGCTGCTGTCCGAACTCGCTTTTTTATATCCAGCAATTTTCCATAACCAAATCGATTATTTACTTTAATTACTCATTACTTCCGCTTCTTCGCCAGGAAGCCCGTACGGTACGAAAATTGGGTGGCCATGATGATGAAAGATAGATCCCTTGCAAAAGGAGTCAAAACGTCACGTGGTATTAACAGTTTTCACGAAAGAGACAAAGCGATTCTTGTTAGTTATTCGTAAACTATTTTTAGTGGGATAATAACCTCTGTGCAATTTCATGTTAAATTAAAAGGTAAAAGCCCTTTCTTCGAGTTGTAAGAAAGGACTTTAGTATTTTTCATGTTTTAATTTTTCTAATAATAAATATCGTTAGAATCTTCCTTGCAGTTTAAATATAATCTCTGCAAACATTGAAGCAAAGAAAAATGTTCCTGTGTAGACAACTAAGGAAATAACAATAATTCGCCAACCTAACTTTTTAAAGCTATCTAAATCTTTTCCTAAAGATAATCCTGCGTAAGATAAAATGGGTGTTGCCAACGCCATGAAGTTAATTACCTCAGTTTTTTCAACGATCCAGCCATTACCTGGAAAAGCGGGTGTTGTTATAATCAGGGCAATCAGTGAAATCCAGATGACAGCCGGGATCTTAGGTAAAAGGGCATTAATTGAAAGACCTACTACTGTGATAATGACAATAATAATTATTCCTGGTAAAGATTCGATCGGAGATACTCCATATCCTACCCAATTTCCAAAAAGTGTTATGAATCCTATTAATGCGAGAACTTTTGCCTTTTCAACCATTTTTATGCTGCCCCTTTCTTCCGTGAACGTCCAATTTTAGGCTCGAGCCATTCATACAGACGTGCAGTTACAGGAAGTGAGAAAAATACACAAATATATGTTCCTAATATTGTAGTGATCAAGTTTGCTGCTGCAGCAAATAAAGCAATATCTTCTGCGTCATTCGGAAATGTTACCGCTAACGCACCTGATGCGGCCGCCATCATACTTCCAGAACCAACTCCGGCTCCCATTGCCAAGGATATTGGATGAAAAATTCCAATACTACCTAAAAAACCTGCAAGTAGAGCTAAATAAATTGCCCCGAATACTGTTCCACAAACATAGACACCTAATGCACCTCTACCTTCAGGCGAGTCAGCTCCATATTTTTCGGAAATAATTGCAAGGTTAGGCTCTCGGTCTATTGAAAATGTTGACCCAATTGCTTCACGTTTCATACCAATCAATAAAGCAATCGGCAATCCAATTACAAACGTTCCAATGATATGACCTACTTCCTGAAAAGCCAATGACAATCCCGCCTCAAAAATTTGTGGAAGAGATGGTCCTAACATCGTTCCGAGCTTAGCTACGAATAACATAAATGATATACCTAATATCGTAGCAGCGTTTTTCATTTGCCCCTCAGTTAGTAATTTGAACTTTGGAAAGCTGACAATTCCTCCCAATACTAGAGCGTATAGCATTGGGAATAACGCTATTGTTCCAACGCCTAAGTCAAACTGTATAACCCCTATTGCTTCTCCTATTAATACAAAAACGAAAGCAATAATATGAAGTTTCCAGTTACTCAACAGACTTTTTTCTTTCTTTGATTGTTTCATTATGTTCTTCCCCACCTCTTCGTTTAACATTTAAAATACGTTTAAACAATATACACTCCATATTCACCTACTTGGATTGTAATTGCTCAACTACTTCATAGACAGCGGTAGAATCTTGGTGACCTTTTCCATTATAACTTGCAATTTGAAATAGTTGATGCGCAGATTGACTGGAAACTGTTGGAATTTGTTGAGTTTCTGCAAGGTTTCGATATAAATTCATATCTTTCATCATATTGGCTAAAGAAAATTTCACATCATCAAATGTATCTTTTAACATATTTGAACCAAATACATCCATTACACGTGTTTGACCAGATCCCTTTTGTAAGATAGAGGCAATTTTCTCCTTTGGTACACCAGCCTTTTCTCCAGTAATTAATGCTTCACTTAACAACGAAATGATTCCACCAACCACCACATTATTACATAGTTTTACAATTTGACCAGTCCCACTCTCTCCAACATATTCAATAGTACTTCCTACCGTTTCTAAGACTGGTAAAACTTTTGGAAAAGCTTGTTCACTACCACCAACCATAATCGTTAAAGTACCATTGTTGGCACCTTCTGGACCACCACTTAGTGGACAGTCAAAATATTCTATGCCTAACTCTTTCGCACTTTTATGCAGTTGTCTTGTCATTTCTACATCGTTTGTACTCATATCCAATATGTGTGTACCTTTTTTCATAACAGAAAATGCGCCTTGCTCTTTGTCAGTCAAAAGTATCTTAATTAATGAAGGAGATGGCAATGATAATACTATAGTGTCAACAGATTTTGCTAATGTTCTTACATTTTCTGCACGAATTGCTCCTTTTTCCACTAATTTCTGAACAGGGTCATCACTAATATCATAGACATGTACATTGTAATCACTTTTTAATAGGGTTGAAACGATGCCAAAACCCATTAATCCACAACCAACTACTCCAATATTTTTCATGGCTACTCTTCCTTTCTAAGCTGATATTGAGGATGACGCCTCCAAGACAGACACGTCTATCCTCTTTTAACTATGGTTTAATATAAACTGTTTTATAATCTGTCCAGAAATCTAATGCTGTTGAACCTTGTTCTCGCGGACCAATGCTGGACGCTTTTTTACCACCAAACGGATATTGATTTTCGAAGTAGTTTGAAGGTATATTTACATGGGTAACACCTGATTCAATTTCACGAACAAAATGAAAAGCTTTATTTAGATCGTTTGTGTAGATTGTTGAAGAAAGCCCAAATTCGTTATCGTTAGCAAGCTCGATTGCTTCTTCATATGTGTCTACCTCTGAAATCCCAATTATCGGTCCAAAAATTTCTTCACGGTAAATTGTCATGTCACTCGTTACACCGCTGAACACTGTCGGGAGTACAAAATACCCTTTATCCATTCCGTTTTCTTCTAAACGTTTACCTCCATACTCCAAAGTTGCTCCTTCTTGGATAGCAGAATTTACATAATGTAAGTACGTGTTTAATTGACCTTCATCAATTACAGGTCCATTATCAACGTTTTCGCCAAAACCTTCACCGATTACAAGCCTCTTCGCTCGTTCTACTAATTTCTCAGTCAGTTCATTCGCAATCGATTTTAATACGATGACACGGCTCGTTCCTGTACAGCGCTGACCATTATCTAAAAATCCACTAATAACTAAATTTTCAACTGTTTCATCGATGTTGGCATCTTCGAGAATGATAGAAGGGTTTTTACCGCCCATTTCAGCTTGCATTTTTGCTCCACGACTTGTAACGGCTTTTCCAAGCGCAAGTCCCACATCTGTTGAACCTGTAAAAGACACGGCTTTAATTCTCGGATGATTTCCAATCGCATTTCCAATTACTCCGCCAGGTCCTGTCACCATATTAATGACGCCAGCAGGTACTCCAGCTTCTTTAAATAACTCAATAATTTTAACACTAATTAACGACGTATTACTAGCTGGTTTAAAGACAACTGTATTTCCCGCAATAATTGCTGGAGCAATTTTCCAAATGCCTATCCCAAGCGGGAAGTTATACGGTGCGATTACACCAACTACACCAAGCGGTTCCCGAACTGTATATCCGAAAACATCATTATCATGAGACGGGATTGTTTCCCCTGTTAACCTTGTAGCTTCTCCACTAAATTGTTTCATTGCTTCAATCGTTTTACGTACTTCCCCATTAGCTTCTCGGAAGGATTTTCCGACTTCTTTCGTAATAATCGTTGCTAATTCCTCTTGCTTTTCTTCTAAAAGCCCGATTAATTTAAATATTAGATCTCCTCTTGTTGGTGCCGCTGTATGTGACCAATCATAGAAGGCGCTTTCTGCTGCTTGAATAGCAAGTTCTACATCGCTTTCATTAGACTGTTGAAAATATCCTAGTTTATCATTAATATTTGCAGGATTTATACTTGCATATGTTTCATTTGTTTTAGATGGAACCCATTCTCCATTAATATAGTTATAATATGTCTCTGTCATGTATAGTTCCTCCTTGAAATGAGTTGATTATATTTATAGTAGAATGAAAATTTTTGAAAATAAATATGACAAGCAACGAAGATTGTTCATCTCATTTGTTACTTGCCACATATAAACGAAAGGCGATAACTAAATCAATCCAATCCTTTTCATTATCGAAATCTATTTCTAGTACTTCTTCAATTTTCCGCAATCGATAATAAAGCGTATTCGGATGAATGTGTAACTTTTCAGCCGTTTGTTTATGATTTTTATTCAATTCAATAAAAGTTTTCAAAGTCTCTATAAAACTCTCATCAAGTAAATTCAAATTATACAATTTATCATGCATAAACATTTCGAGCACTTCTTCATCAACTTCAAATAATAATCTCTCTATGCCAAGCATTGCATATTCAACGCTCTGCACTTGATGTCGTTTAGCATAACCAACAGAGCGAATTGCCTCACTATATGAAATAGAAAGATTTTCAATATTTGTTTCTCTACCTATTCCAAAGATAATTTCAAGCTTATTCCAATGACGTTTTATTTGTTCAATAAGATCATGTAAACTATTTTTCATAAATGTAGGAACGATAATAACTAACTGAAATGCGCGAGTGAAAATTAAACTATTCATGCCCATTAACTTAGTAATTCGTTCGATCGATTGCACAAACCGTTCTTTTTCAATTAATTTTTCGAGTTGCCATAAGGCTTCTTCTTTGCCTTCCATGATGATACATTGAATCCTTGTATTTTCATCCCATTTTACATATTGTAGAGCATGTTTTAAATCTTTTCCTGAACTCCCTTCGATTAACTGATTAAATACTTCTTCTCTAAAATGAAGTTCTTTTTCAAAAATTGCATTATTTTTAATTAATTCCAGTGCAATGGAAAGACTTGCCTGTTCAATAGCTATTTGATCCATATTAGAATAGTCATGGAAAGGTTTTACGAGTTTCAATAACCCTAGAACTTCGTTGCTTCTCACAATCGGAAAAACATCTTCTTTTTCTTGATCACTTAAGTCAAGATCAAACATTACTTTAGAATGAATAATACGTTCCAACAAAGAAATTACATTTTCAATCCCACGTCCCTCAATTATCAGTTGATAGAATTGATTATGAATTGAAAATGACTGCCTTAGTAGATTGTTTTTTTCTTTTAAATCTTGATAAACGTTTGAATTATCTATCGCGATAGCACTTTGATCTGCTACTACTTCAATCACTTGCATATCATCTTTGGTAAACACGTCATTATGGCTAAAACTATCAACGACTACAATTCCATAACAATGATCTTTACTCATAATTGGAACAACAAATGCACTTTTTATTTTACGTTCGTGCACACCTTTATAATAATGCCGATAGTTTTCTTCAGACATATTATTCATATAAGCGTCAATTTCTTCTTCCGAGGTAAATAGTTTTGATTTTCTTTCTTCAAATACTTTTCCCGAAATTGATTCTCCAGGTGCAAAAGCAATTTTACGAAAGTCATCCTCGTCTACCCCTTGTCCTTCAGCAAAACGAAGCGTATTCGTTTTTTCATCATAGAGATAAATAATGAAAACACCGGAAACACCAATTAACTCAATTGCCGCTTTAATGACATTTTTTAAAATCTCCTCTATCTTTAATGATTTTGTAAGCATTTTATTTATTTCAAATAACTTTTTCGCTTTCCGGATATCCATATACGTTTCATCCATTGTTTTTCACCACTTCCACTAGTAAAGTAAAAAAGTCCATATAGTGCTTGTTCAAAAAGGAGGATAAATAGGACCAAGAAGTTCGAGGCGGCGCAGCTCCCGTCAGCGGAATGTATGCTTTTAAATACATGAGCAAAGATATGGCACTCAGAAAAAGTGCTCTTCTTTTCCAAGGAAACGCTTCTAGCACGCAGAAAAAGTGCTT
>NZ_JAXHDD010000035.1:0-42439 GCF_037072025.1 Pseudogracilibacillus sp. SO30301A
AAAAAGGGCAAGTAAGATTTACCTCGCTCGCCCCATTTCAGATAAAAGTTGGTTTAAAGGAAATATAGTGTTATCTCACGTGCTTTTTAGGGTGAAAGGAATCCAAAAGATAACTCGAGCATCCCCCAAGGGTACAAAAATGATATATGTCTTTGAAAAAAATTTTCTTAAAAGATCTTTTCCATACCCCGATAATTGTAGACTTTAAAGTCCCATAATATGAAATCCAGAATCGACATGGATCACTTCGCCAGTAATTCCACGTGCAAGATCACTTAATAAAAACATCGTTGCATCTCCTACCTGCTCTTGATCGATATTTCTTCTAAGTGGAGCTTTTTCTTCAATAATAGAGTGGATTTCATTCAAACCAGATACCCCTTTAGCAGATAATGTACGGATCGGTCCTGCTGATATCGCATTTACACGGATATCGTTCTTACCTACATCTTCGGCCAAATATCTAACGCTTGCTTCTAGAGATGCTTTAGCTACTCCCATAACGTTATAATTTTTTACAACTCTTTCCGCACCTAGATAAGATTGTGTAACAATGCTTCCACCTTCAGTCATTAATTTTCTTACTTCGTTTGCAACTGCTACTAAGGAGTAGGCACTTATTTCTTGTGCAAGTAAGAATCCGTCTCTAGATGTTTCCGCATATTTGCCTTGTAGTTCTTCACGATTTGCAAATGCAACTGAATGGACAAGACCGTGAATCGTCCCTACTTTTTCTTTAATTTCTTTAAAAGCAGCTTTAATACTTTCATCACTAGCTACATCACAAGAAACTAATAGTTTGGCTTCGATATTATTTTCAACTAATAACTTTTGAAGTTTTTGATAAGAACGTTCTTGTCTATTTGTAAAAATAAGGTTTGCTCCTTCGCGGTGAAGGGATTTAGCAATGCCCCATGCAATACTTCGTTGATTTGCAACTCCCATTACAATAATATTTTTTCCATTTAATAAACCTGACATTAATGGCACCTCCAAAATATGTACTTTCTTTATTATAACGATTTCACAATTTGTTTCATACTACAACCATTTTCATTATTATAATAAAAAAGTTTAACAAAACTCTTTACAAAAAAATAAAGCTTGTATATAATAAAATCTGTTGGCTTTTGAGCTGCTTACTTTTGGCCCGTTGGTCAAGTGGTTAAGACACCGCCCTTTCACGGCGGTAACACGGGTTCGAATCCCGTACGGGTCATTACCTAATGCCGGCCTAGCTCAATTGGTAGAGCAACTGACTTGTAATCAGTAGGTTGGGGGTTCAAGTCCTCTGGCCGGCATTTTTAATTGTTAGGAATAATTTTCTCCTAGACTGTAAATTATATGGAGGGGTAGCGAAGTGGCTAAACGCGGCGGACTGTAAATCCGCTCCCATCGGGTTCGGCAGTTCGAATCTGCCCCCCTCCATTTATATATAGATAAATTTGATTGGGCTATAGCCAAGCGGTAAGGCAACGGATTTTGGTTCCGTCACTCCTAGGTTCGAATCCTAGTAGCCCAGCTATATTTATAATATTTAATCTTGAAATTAGACAAAGATAAACAAGGGAGTGTAATAAACACCTTGTTTATTTGCATTTTTGTTAGGTTTTTCACATAATAGAGTCAA
Organism: Pseudogracilibacillus sp. SO30301A; assembly: GCF_037072025.1. Lineage (NCBI taxonomy): Bacteria > Bacillati > Bacillota > Bacilli > Caryophanales > Bacillaceae > Pseudogracilibacillus > Pseudogracilibacillus sp. SO30301A. The sequence continues at coordinate 1,631 of NZ_JAXHDD010000035.1, forward strand.
TTATATGAATAAAAGTAAATAAACAAGCAATTTATAGGTGGTTTTTGGTATAATTATATAGTAGATTACGTTTATTATGTAATATATATTTCTTATTTAATATAATCGCATTATTGATAACACTTTCTAAGGGTGAATTGGATGGAGATATCTTCTAGAGTTCCTGGCTTTTATAAAATGTCGATTGAAGAGAGAAAGCAATATATTATTGATCTATACGATCTATCTGAAGAAGATGCGGTACAATTACTAGATCAAGTTTCCTTACCGGAGGAAACAGCGGATAAGATGATAGAAAATGTCGTTGGAACTTTTTCGCTACCTCTCGGTTTGGGGCTGAATTTCTTGATAGATGGAAAAGATTATATTATTCCAATGGCTGTGGAAGAACCTTCTATCGTAGCCTCTGCAAGTTATATTGCCAAAATTGTACGAGAAGCCGGTGGTTTCAAAACGGAAGCGACTGAGCGAATTATGATAGGACAAATTCAGGTTGTTGGTTGCCCTGATTTCGACAAAGCAAAACGAGCAATTTTGGCTGAAAAAGAAACACTGATTAGAGCTGCGAATGATGCTTATCCGAGTCTTGTCGCAAGAGGAGGAGGGGCTGAGGAGCTAGAAGTACGTATTATTAACGAAAGTGACTCAAAATATAATCAAATGTTAATTGTTCATCTGTATGTTAATACATGTGATGCTATGGGAGCTAATATCATTAATACGATGGCGGAATCCCTGGCACCGGTTGTAGAACATTTAACGGATGGAAAAGTATATTTACGAATTTTATCGAATTATGCGGATCGAAGCTTAGCAAAAGCAACTTGTACGATACCGCCAGAATTACTCGCTTCTGATGGATTTACTGGTGAAGAGGTACGTGATGGCGTTGTTCATGCATATGAATTTGCTGCTTCGGATCCTTATCGTGCTGTTACGCATAATAAGGGAATAATGAACGGCATTGATCCAGTTATTATAGCTACGGGAAATGACTGGCGGGCTGTCGAGGCAGGAGCCCATGCTTATGCTTCTCGTCATGGTCAGTATTCTTCAATGACTACTTGGTCGGTAGATGAAGCAGGAAATTTAGTAGGCGAGTTGGAGCTACCAATGTCACTTGGGATTGTAGGTGGCGCAAGTCGAGTACACCCTATGGCAAAGTTAGCTTATAAAATTTTACGTGTAGGTTCTGCAAAAGAATTAGCACGAGTGATAGTTTCTGTAGGTTTAGCACAAAACCTAGGGGCACTAAAAGCACTTGTTTCAGATGGTATTCAAAAAGGACATATGGCTCTTCATTCCAGGTCTGTAGCGATGGCAGCAGGTGCTTCGGGAGATTTAGTTGATATTATTGCTAAAAAGTTAGTTGAGTCGAACGAAATTCGTGTTGGTTACGCAAAAAAATTAATGGAAGAGTATGCAAAATGAGTGTAGAAAAAATTACCATACCAGAAAAAATTGCTACTGGTGTAGCACATAGTAAATTAATCTTGGTAGGAGAGCACGCCGTTGTCCATGGACAACCAGCTATCGCGATTCCATTTCCATTAATCGGAGTGGAATCAATTGTCGAGCGTGTTATTGGCAGTGTATATCTTGATAGTTCACTTTATCAAGGACCAGTAGAGTCTGCGCCTAAATCTTTAGCTGGTATCGTGAATACGATAAAACAAACATTAAAAATTTTAAAAATTCCTTACCGTGATTTATTGATACGAATAAAGTCCTCTATTCCACCAGGTAAAGGGCTTGGTTCGAGTGCATCCGTAGCGATTGCAATTGTAAAATCGTTATTTATGTACTCGAATGAACAATATACAAAAGAACAGTTATTACAACTAGCTAATATTTCTGAGAAATTTGCGCATGGAGCTCCGAGTGGGATTGACCCATTAACAATAACTTCCCATAGTCCTATTTGGTATAAAAAGGAAGAACCTATCGATTATATTGCACCAAGTGGAGAGTTTTATTTTGTTGTCGCTGATACAGGACGTATGGCGGATACAAAATCAGCAGTTAGTACTGTAAAGGATTTAATTAAACAGACACCTCAAAAAGTTTACGGTAAAATTGAACGAATTGGGGATATTACGTATCAAGCAAGAGAAGCTCTTGAAAAATCCAGTAAGCAACTTTTAGGTTATCTTTTAAATGAGGCGCAAAAAGAGCTGGAGGCGATCGGAGTAAGTGATTCTAGTTTAAATAAACTGATTCATTTTGCTAGAGAAGAAGGAGCTTTAGGTGCCAAATTGACTGGTGGAGGAAACGGTGGATGTATCATAGCTTTAGCGCAAAATGAAATCCATTCGAAACAATTAAGTGAGAAACTGAAAAATTTTGGAGCGCAAGCAGTATGGCCGTTCGTTTTAAAGAGTGAAACTGAATAAATGTACTAGGGAAATCGGTGAAAGGCCGATTTCCTGTCCGTTTAGGAACTTTTAAGCTATAAAATATAAAGGCTGTTTTCCAAAACATACTAGAATTTATAAACTGTACAGTAACTTAAGTTGATAATTTATCGGTCAACCTAGATGCTGCACCGTTGATTTTCGCCTCTGGGCAGTCGCACATCCTTAGGGCATGCTTCAGCCTTCGCTGCACAGGACGTGCTAGTGCCGGCGTTGGTCACAAATCTTTATGGTGGGACGAAAACGTAGCTACAGTCCCAGGACGTGACCGCTTTTAGCTCCGGCTCTAATCAACTATTGTGACAGTAGCAAGCTGCGTAGATGTTACCTTCACCATTACAGCGAAGGAAATACACGGAGACTCCTGTGGGAGGAAAGGCCTCGGTGAGACTACGCAGGAGCGAAGCGACGAGGAGGCTCATCAGCCGCCCACGGAAAGCGGAGTGTATTTCCGTAGCGGTATCTTACTTTGCAACTTGTCTACATTTTCGCAGAGGAAATCTACGAAGCTGTTACTAGTTTTTAAACTTTCACTACTGTACAGTTTTCTTCAACTATATATCAGATCTGACAGAGCGACAGTAAAACTTTTAAGAAAATAGCCTAGATTAAAAGGAGAAGTTTCATGCGTGCAACTGCGAAAGCACATACAAATATTGCTTTAATTAAATATTGGGGAAAAAGAAATGAAGAACTAATTTTACCTACTAATAACAGCCTATCTGTTACTTTAGATGGGTTTTATACAGAAACAACCGTTCATTTTAAAGAACATTTTGAACAGGATAAATTTATCTTAAACAATGAAACAATTTCTGGTGTCATGTACGAGCGTGTTACGAAATACCTTGATTTATTTAGGGAACACGCAAATAAAAAAAATCTTTATGCCGAAGTGATTTCAATGAATAAAGTTCCGACTGCAGCTGGATTTGCTTCTTCTGCTTCGGGGTTTGCAGCGCTTGCGGCAGCAACTGCAAAGGCGCTTGAATTGAACTTATCAAAACAAGATTTATCACGTTTTACACGACAAGGCTCTGGATCAGCTTGCCGCTCTGTTTACGGTGGTTTTGTAGAATGGGAAAAAGGGGAAGCAAATGATGGTAGTGATTCTTTTGCAATCCAAATTGCACCACAAGATCATTGGGATATTCGAATAGCAGCAGTTGTTCTTACGGCAAAAGAAAAAGATGTATCGAGCCGTGTAGGAATGAAAAGGACAGTTGATACATCAGTGTTTTATGATGGTTGGTTAGAAAGTTTACCAGCAGACTTACATGCAATTAAAGAGGGAATCAAAGCGCGTGATTTTGAAAAGGTAGGCTCTATTGCTGAAGCAAACTGTCTGAAAATGCATGCAACAACTTTGGGAGCAAACCCACCTTTTACATACTGGCAAGACAATACGATGACAGTTATGCAAGCCGTTCAAGAATTGCGAAAGGAAAATGTTCCAGCTTATTTTACAATAGATGCTGGACCGAATGTTAAAGTTCTATACTTACCAGAAGATGAAGAAAAAGTTCTCGAAAAATTACATGCCACTGAAGAGGTCTCTGACGTTATAGTAAGTAAGGTTGGGGAAGGGATTTCCTACGTGTAGGAGTGAATTTTAGTTGAAGACTTTTACAATTAAAACACCTGGAAAGCTAATGGTTGCAGGTGAATTTGCAGTTCTAGAGCCTAATCATCATTTGCTTGTGATGGCTGTAGATCGATTTGTTTATACGAAATTTCAAGCTTGTGACAATAATGTTGTTACGTTAAAAAACTTTAATTTAAATAATTTAGAATGGAAGTTTACTGAAAATAGAGTTGAATTTTCTACCTCTGATTCACGGCTATCTTTTATAAGGGATGCAATTGCAACAGTGTTAACGTATCTAAAGGAGAACGAAATTTTTCCTGAGCCATTTTCGCTTACTGTAAATAGCGAATTGGATGACGTTGAATCTGGCTTAAAATACGGCCTTGGTTCCAGTGCGGCAGTTGTAACTTCAATAATTAATGCAATCTTAATTAAGTTTCTTCCCGAACCTCCAAGCAGAGAGCTGATTTTCAAATTGGCAGCTATTTCCCATATTAAAACACAGGGGAACGGCTCGGGAGCAGATATTGCTGCTTCTACATATGGTGGTGTAATAAACTATACATCGTTTCAGGCCGAATGGTTAAACGAAGAGCTTAAAAGAGAATCAAGTATAGTAAAATTGGTGGAAAAAAACTGGACATATTTATCGATAGAACAGGTTAGCTTTCCAGAAAATCTCGAACTTTTTATCGGATGGACTGGAACCCCGGCTTCTACTGGTAGTTTGGTTAGTCATATTAAAACTCTAAAACGTACAAAACCTGAGTGGTATCATCTGTTTTTAGAAAATAGTGATTACGCTGTTGATCTAATCTTGGATGGAATTAATCAAAATAATAGAAAATCCTTTTTAGATGGAATTAGAAAGAATAGAATGACTTTATCTCAAATTGGAGAAGACGCAGGAGTAGAAATCGAAACGGAAAAATTGTATAAACTAAGTATGGTGGCAGAACAATTTGACGGAGCTGGTAAATTGTCAGGAGCTGGTGGGGGAGATTGTGGAATTGCCTTCATTCCATCAGATAAAGCATCTAAAGACCTATATAAAAAGTGGAAAGAAATGAATATAAAACCACTAGATATTAAGCTGTGTCCAACAGGGTCGACCATCATAACATCTGAATAATTATGCAGATTTGTGTCGAGTTGAGTCATCTCCTTTAAATCGGCTAGAATAGAATTATCTAGTTATGGGAGGTAGTGGGATGAATAAGGATATATCTTTAATTGGGGTACCGATGGACTTAGGACAAACACGTCGAGGGGTTGATATGGGTCCGAGTGCAATTCGGTACGCTGGAATAGTAGAGAGATTAGAAAAACTCAATTTTAATATTCACGACTTAGGAAATATAGATATTTCGAGACCAGATCGGAATCAACCGGAGAGAGAAGATAAATTACGTAATTTACAAGAAGTAGTAGAAGCCAATACAAGACTTGCAAATCTTGTAGACGAACAAGTGAAAAATAACCATTTCCCACTTGTTTTAGGTGGAGATCATAGTATTGCAATCGGAAGTTTAGCAGGTGTGTCACGCCATTATGAGAATTTGGGCGTGATCTGGTATGATGCTCACGGTGATATTAATACAACAGAGACCTCTCCTTCGGGTAATATTCATGGAATGCCGCTAGCAGTAAGTTTAGGCTACGGGCATGAAAAATTAACCTCAATTTTAGATGACAATCCAAAGATAAAACCAGAGAACGTTGTCTTAATTGGTATTCGTGATCTTGATGAAGGTGAAAAAGAACTGTTACGTGATTTAAATATTAAAGTTTTCACAATGCATGAAATAGACAGGATCGGAATGCCTCAAGTAATGAAGGAAACAATTAATTATTTAAAAGACCGGACGGATGGCGTCCACTTAAGTTTTGACTTAGATGGCATTAACCCTTCTGAAGCGCCCGGCGTTGGAACACCTGTTATCGGAGGGGTAACGTATAGAGAAAGTCATCTTGCTATGGAAATGCTAGCTGAAGCAGATATAATTACATCAGCAGAATTTGTAGAAGTTAATCCAATGTTGGATGATAAAAATAAAACAGCTATTCTTACGGTAGCCCTCGTAGGGTCTTTGTTTGGTGAAAAATTAATATAGTGATTAAATGCATACCCTTATTATCTGGTGTGCATTTTTTTAAATGAAATTACTATAAGAGGATGTTCAAAAAGTCCGGTAAAAATGACACTGCGAATTTCTTCGTTGGCTTGTTTCTCCGCCGCTCATGTATCTAAATGCATACATTCCGCTGCTCGAAACTGCGCCGCCTCGAACTTCTTGGTCCTTTTTATCCTCCTTTTTATACGAAAATGGGAGATAAGCTCAATTTTGACACAAAAAAGCACCCTCCCTAAAAAGTAAAATTACTTTTTTTGGAAAAAATTTATTTGATTAATTTGTTATATGATACTTTTTATCCCCCATTCTGTTTTTTGATTGGACTTGAGCTTATTAACTACCAAAATGGAAATCTGGACATTATGGATACTTTCTTCCACTAGACGCTCCGCCAGGGCATCCCTTAATGCGAGGAATACTAATCATCGAAAATGTTGTTTCCTATGGTAGAAGTGCTCGTCATAGAAATGTACGATCACCAAGCTCTGTAGTATCTATAATAAACAAAGTAATTAATTATTAAACGCCACACCCCCATTTTCATTCATTGCGGTGTCTGTAAAGACATAGGAGTTTTGAACACGCACTATAAGAATTGTAATTTAGCCTGAAATAAACGTCCCCATTTTGCTTCCGTTTTCCTAAAAACGGTCATGATTCTGTGTAAAACATGCCCGTTTTACCTGCGCTAACCTAAAAATGGTCACAATACTAGGCTAAACGTTCCCATTTTGCTTCCTTTTTCCTAAAAATGGTCATGATTCTGTGTAAAACATGCCCGTTTTACCTGCGCTAACCTAAAAATGGTCACAATACTAGGCTAAACGTTCCCATTTTGCTCCCGTTTTCCTAAAAACGGTCATGATTCTGTGTAAAACATGCCCGTTTTACCTGCGCTAACCTAAAAATGGTCACAATACTAGGCTAAACGTTCCCATTTTGCTTCCTTTTTCCTAAAAATGGTCATGATTCTGTGTAAAACATGCCCGTTTTACCTGCGCTAACCTAAAAATGGTCACAATACTAGGCTAAACGTTCCCATTTTGCTTCCTTTTTCCTAAAAATGGTCATGATTCTGTGTAAAACATGCCCGTTTTACCTGCGCTAACCTAAAAATGGTCACAATACTAGGCTAAACGTTCCTTTATTACTCTCGATTACTTACATGCGGTCGGATTCAGATGTGTTGAATTTCAAAATGCAGCTTTTTTCGTCACGTGCTATCAAGTTTTAAAACATAAAGAAGCGTAAATCTTCAAAAAGAGTTTCATCTTAAGGTTTTCTTAAACTTCCCAATCTTCATATAAAGTTCTTAGCTCTAACATGTCCATTAAGTAATATGTTATAATATGTTTCATATATCAAATACTTTTTCTTAGTCAAAGGAAGTGTCGGCGTGTTTGATGGGGGTTTTGATCTCGTTAATATAATCAGAATCGGCGTAGACATTACGATCGTCTGGTATGTTTTATATAAATTAATAATGATAATTCGCGGAACTAAAGCGATTCAATTACTTAAAGGAATATTAGTAGTTATCATCGTTTGGCTGTTAAGTATTCTATTTAATCTGCAAACGATTCAATGGCTTACGAACCAAGCTATCTTATGGGGATTTCTTGTCATTATCATTCTATTCCAGCCTGAACTACGAAGAGCGCTGGAGCAGCTTGGTAGAGGGAGTATTTTTTCTAGAGGAACTCGCTCGGAGGAAGAAGTAATTGAAAAGATAAGTACTTCCATCGTGACATCATGTCTGTACATGGCGAAGCGACGAATTGGTGCTTTAATAACGATTGAGTTAGAAACTGGCGTTGGAGAGTATGCTGAAACTGGTATTTCCATAAACGGAGAGTTAACGAATCAGTTGTTAACTAATATTTTTACTCCAAATACGCCACTCCATGATGGTGCAGTTATTATAAAAGATAATAAAATTGTTGCAGCAGCATGTTATTTGCCACTTTCAGAAAGTGCATCGATCTCTAGAGAATTAGGTACGAGGCACCGGGCTGCTTTAGGGATTAGTGAAGTTACTGATGCGTTAACAATTGTTGTATCAGAAGAAACGGGCGCAATTTCTTGTGCGAAAAATGGAGAACTAATAAGAGATATCGATGAGGATAGACTTTCAAATATTATACTAAAAAGTCTTTCACAATCAATTAAAACCCCTGAAGTTAATCCGCTCAATTGGAGGGGGAGAAAAAATGGATAAATTATTTCAAAGTAAATGGTTTATACGAATAATTTCATTAGTATTCGCAGTTTCTTTATATCTCTTTGTAACGGTTGAAACTGATACAACAAAAAATGAGTCACGGCTGCTTCCAGGTGATTCAAATGAAGTTCAAGTAATTGAAGATATGCCTTTGGATATCAGGATTGATGCGGATCAATACGTTGTAAGTGGCGTACCTGAACATGTAAAAGTATCACTAGAAGGAAAACCTAGTGTGCTGACACCAATTGTTAGACAAAAAAATTTCACAGTTTTTGTCGATTTACAGGAACTTGGTGAAGGGGAACACACGGTAGAAATAGAATATGAAAATATGCCGGATGATTTAACTGCATATATTGAACCCAAAACGATAGATGTTGTAATTGAAAAACGTGCTTCAAAGGATTTTGCCGTTAGTGTTGATTTATTGAATATAGATAGTCTACCACTTGGATACGAAATTGGTGAACCCGAAGTGTCACCAGGTTATGTAACAATAATTAGTTCTGAGACTATTATTGAACAAATTGCCATGGTGAAAATATTTGTCGATGTAACAGACCTTAAGGAATCAATTCGTAACAGAGAAGTTCCAGTTAGTGTTTATGATATTCAGGGGAATGAACTTAATGTTCTTGTCGAACCTGCAAGTGTTACAGTCTCTGTTCCAGTTGAACGCCCTAGTAAGAAGGTTCCTCTAACGATTAAAACAAAAGGAGATTTACCTGATGGCTTAAAATTGGAGAAATTAGAGGCTGAACAAGAAATTGAGATTTTTGGAAAACGAGAAATTCTAAATGAGATAACAGAAGTTTCTACAATTGAAATAGACATGGCGGATATTGATAAAACTGACACGTATGAAGTAGAGTTAGACTTACCAGAAGGTGTTGTAGCTAATAATGAATCGATAGATGTTATTATTGAACTAAGCGAGTCAAAAGTATTTAAAAAAGTTCCAATTGATAAAAAAGGCGACAATGCAGACAATGTCACTTTCGTGAATCCGGCGGAAGCAATTGTCGATATAACGGCCAATGGAAGTGACGAATTAATAAAGTCTTTGAAGAAAGAAGATATTACAACCTCGATAGATGTAGGTGCACTTGACGGAGGAGAGCATAAAGTTGAGCTAAATGTAAATGGCCCAGAAAACATCAAGTTTGAACCAGAATTCAATACCGTAACAGTTAGAATTGAAGACTAGGCAATTTATTAATCGCTCAGTTTGAAATTTCCTGGAATACAGGATAAAGGAGAGATAAGGATTGGGAAAATATTTTGGAACTGATGGTGTTAGAGGTATTGCAAATAAAAGCTTGACACCTGAAATTGCGTTTAAAATTGGGAGAATAGCAGGGTATATTTTTTCTAAAGAAGGAAAAACCCCAAAAGTGTTAATTGGACAAGATACGAGAATTTCAGGCCCAATGTTTGAAGGAGCGCTTATCGCTGGTTTACTTTCTATCGGAGCAGAAGTAATGCGTCTAGGAGTAATATCGACTCCCGGAGTAGCTTATTTAACGAAAGTAACAAATTCACAAATGGGAATTATGATTTCTGCTTCCCATAATTCATTTGAAGATAATGGTATTAAGATATTTGGCCCAAATGGATTTAAATTGACAGATGAACGTGAAGCGGAAATTGAACGTTTAATGGATTTGGAGGATAATCTGCCTCGCCCTGTTGGGAAAGATATTGGAGTGTTAAGTAACTATTTTGAAGGTTCTCAAAAGTATTTGTCTTATTTACAAGAGACTGTGGACAATGACTTTACTGATATTCATATCGCATTGGATTGTGCGCATGGTGCGACATCAAGTTTAGCAGCTCATTTATTTGCTGATCTTGATGCAGAAATATATACTATTGGAAATAACCCTAATGGTACTAATATTAATGATGGAGTCGGTTCAACCCATCCGGAAAATATTCAAGCGATGGTTAAAGAGAAAGAATTAGATATAGGTCTTGCATTTGATGGTGATGGTGACAGATTGATTGCCGTTGATGAGAAAGGCAATATAGTAAATGGTGATCAAATCATGTATATTTGTGCGACTTATTTGAAAGAAAAAAATCAATTAAACAAAGATACTGTTGTTACGACGATTATGAGCAACTTAGGATTCCATAAAGCATTAGAGAAAGAAGGCATACACGTAGTTTCCGCCGATGTAGGAGATCGTTATGTTCTGGAAAAAATGATTGAAGGAGAATATAATTTTGGTGGGGAACAGTCTGGGCATGTTATTTTCTTAAACCATAGTACAAGTGGGGATGGCATGCTAACTGCGATTCAACTTATCGATATTATGAAAGAAACAGGAAAATCATTATCCGAATTAGCTGAAGGTATGACAGTTTATCCACAAATATTAAAAAATGTCCATGTTATGAATAAAGAGCAAGCATTACATAACTCAAATATTGTCGCAGAAATTGAGCGTGTGAAAGATGAGTTGGGTGACTCTGGTCGAGTATTAGTTCGCCCTTCAGGAACAGAATCGTTAATTCGTGTAATGGTTGAAGCAGAAACAAAAGAAGAGTGCCAAAAATATGTTGATCAATTGTTAAAAGTAATAGAAAAATTTGCTTATTAATAAAAAACTGTTCTCTCATTAGGAGGGAGAACAGTTTTTTTCATTTATGAACTTGTTTAATTGAAGTGAAATATGATGAATCGACTTTTCATATTTCGTATTTGCTGCTTCGGTATTAATTACTTCTTCCATGCTGCTTAATAAATGTATACGGGGCTTTCTTAATTGTACTTCCTCGATTACAAATTCTATATATTCTTTTAAGGCTGGATTGTTAGTATCCAAAGTACTAATTAATTTATATAATTGAGAAAGTAATGTCTGTTTTGTTTCGTTTTTTAAGTTCGCTTTAAAAAAAGGATACTCGCTCTCGTTTAAAAAGATCTCCTTACTTTCAATCAAATCCTCTATGATAGTATCTATGCGACGGACAACATATTGTATCAGCATCGTAAGGTTTATTTTTTTCTTTGTAATGGTTTCCCAAGCAAAGTGCATATTTTGAACCATTCCATGCATTAACACAGCGCAATCAGAAACATATGGCATAGCTTTATCTCCATAAATATCTCCAAGTCGATCGGCTAACCAAGATAATTCTTCAATCAAACGTTTGTTTATATACCCTTTTAAGTCAACATCGTCGGAGTGAAATGCTGCTTCATAAATTGGGAGTAACGTAAATTCGTTCATTATTTCAACACGTACTAAAACCTGCTTTATGAAAATATCCTTGTTTGACCTATCATGTTTGTCCAACATGGACTCTCGCCTTGTGAATTCCTCTTCCCTCGCTAAATCCATATACGAGATTAAAAAATCATTTTTAGAGGAAAAGTAATTATAAAAAGTTCCTTTCGAGATATTACATGCTTCAAAAATATCTTGAACAGAAGAGGCTTGATATCCTTTTGTTGAAAAAACTTTTTTAGCAGTTAAAATAACATTTATTTTTCTCTCATCCATGGATTGTATCACCTTTTATACCTATAGTATAAATTATTTTATTATATTTTCACTTGTATCACAACATTTATAATAAGAATAAGTAAAATATTTGCAAGTTTTATACACTAGGTTTAAAATTGTAAGAGTGAGTATAATTGCGCTTTGGAGGAACGTAAATGGATATAAAGAAAATACACGAAAATCCACCATATGGTATGATAGCTATCTTATTCATTGGTGCATTTGCTGCATTGTTAAATAATACTTTATTAAATATTGCTTTACCGACAATTATGACAGAGTTTTCAGTTTCCCCTTCAAAAGTACAGTGGGTTACAACTAGCTATATGTTAGTGAATGGAATTTTAATCCCAGCCAGTGCTTTTTTTATTCAGCGTTTTACGAATCGTTCGATCTTTTTATGGGCAATGGGTTTATTTACGTTAGGCACGTTAGTATCAATGATAGCACCGAGTTTTTTAGTACTTATTGTAGGCAGGATGTTACAAGCATCTGGTTCAGGTTTAATGATGCCATTATTGATGAATGTTATATTAATTGCTTTTCCGGTTGAACGACGGGGAACAGCGATGGGAATATTCGGGCTTGTGATGTTTGTTGCTCCGGCAATTGGACCGACTCTTTCCGGATGGATAATTGAACATTATTCGTGGAGAACGTTATTTGCAATTATATTACCATTTGGAATTTCAGCTTTTGTATATGCTGCTTTTAGATTGAAAAATATTACACCAAATCGAGAAATTAAGTTAGATATTATATCCATTATTCTTTCCAGTGTAGGGTTTGGAGGACTATTATATGGCTTTAGTTCAGTTGCTGATAGTGGATGGAAGTCTTTTCATGTATACGGAACAATCATTATTGGTTCGATAAGTCTCATAATATTTGTTATTCATCAAATGAAATTGAAAGAACCAATGTTAGATTTTAGAATTTATAAGTACCCAATGTTTGCTTTATCATCCGTCATTTCAGTTACAATTTCAGCTTCTATGTTTTCTGGAATGCTTTTAACGCCCTTATATATACAAACTGTTAGGGAAATATCACCATTTCATTCAGGTATATTAATGTTGCCTGGAGCAATTTTGATGGGGATTATGTCACCAATAACCGGTAGATTATTTGATAAGTTTGGGGCAAGAACTCTTGCAATAACAGGCTTAACTATTTTGACTGTTTGTACGTATATGCTTAGTGATTTAACAATGGAAGATAGCTACTTTTATTTAATGGCACTTTATACAATTCGAATGTTTGGAATGTCCTTAGTGATGATGCCTGTTATGACGAATGGTCTAAATGAGCTTCCAATGAGAGCAAACCCTCATGGCACGGCGATGAACAATACGTTACAGCAAGTTTCAGGGGCAATTGGTTCAGCTATAATTTTAACAATAATGACAGTTCGATCAAATAATGCTGGTATTGAACTATCACAGGAAGTAGCATCAGGTGAGCTGATTACTAAATATTCAATTGAACATTTAGCGTTGTTAGAGGGAATCAATTTTTCATTTTTGATATCAACAATATTTGCAGTAGTAGCTTTAATTTTAGCCCTGTTTATAAAACGTCCTGTAGTCCCATCACAGGAAGTAACGTTAGAAAAAGCTTAAATAAGTTACGATCTAGAAAAAGATCCAATTTACCCTAGCACCAGCTAAGATATGTCGAGTCATTTTTGAGGGAAATCGAGTGGATTAGCAATAAGTCGAGTCATTTCCAGGGACGTCGAGCCATTCTCCAAGATGTCGAGACGAATAGAGTTTACAAAAAAATCGAGATCCGAGCTAGACATCATTTCAAATGATGTCTAGCTCGAATTTTTTCTGTGACCTTGGCTGATATTTTCGGTATAGTTGTCGATATATTACGTAAAATAATCAGTACATTATTGTTAGTGAGGGGAGATAACTGTGAGTAAATTTGGTCGTTTATTAATCATTATTTTCTCATTTTGGATTCTTTATTTACCAATCGAAACAGGGGCAACAACAGCATCCAATTATCCATTACAAATTAAATATCCTGACACAATGATATATAAAGCAGAAACAAATGAAAAAGTTATTGCTTTTACATTTGATGATGCACCTGATGAGATATATACCCCACAGATTTTAGACGTTTTAAAAAAACATGACGTTAAAGCAACCTTTTTCTTATTAGGTTCTCGTGTTAATAAATATCCACATATTGTAAAACGCATTTATAATGAAGGGCATATTATTGGGAATCATACTTACTGGCATCCTCAGTTAACAAAAACAGGAGTCGCAAACATGGTCTGGGAAATCAAGCAAAATGAAAAGGAGATAGAGTCAGTTGTTGGTTTTAAAACGAATTTATTCCGTGCACCATATGGAGCGTTAAATGAAAATATGGTTATCAAATTAAGGGAAATGGGATATCGGGGTATTGGTTGGTCAATTGATTCAGAGGATTGGAAAGGAATATCAAAGCAAGAAATTAAAGCAAATGTGCTTGATTATTTACACCCTGGTTCTATTGTCTTAATGCATGCAGCAGGTAATGTACGCGAAACAGCTGCTGCATTAGACGAGTTATTAACATATTTAAAACAAGAGGGATATTATTTTGTGACGGTAGAAGATTTGTGGAAATTAATGTATAAATAATAATAATTTGCGAAAATCCGCAAACCTTCTACAGGATAAATCTTTAGAAAGTAGGCGGATTTTAATAAGATTAGACTTCAACCATTAGCTTTTCTGCACGTGGTTCACTTTTAAAATTAATTTCTTCATGGGTTCCATCACAAAATGGTTTATTATCGGAGTGTCCACAACGGCATAAAGAAATATCATTTTCAACTTCATACGCATTTCCTTTTGCATCAATTAAATTAAAAGATCCTTTTATCTGATAAGGGCCATTGTCTTGTACTTCAATTGTGGGGATTTTCAATATTTTCACCTCCATTATTATTGTTTTCATTTTGTGTTTAAATATCAGTTTTAATAAATGGCACGTATAGCGCATAAATATGGTATTAGCATAAAATGGAGGGGATCTTTATGAGAATCCATGTCATAGAAAGTGGGGACACCCTTTGGCGATTGGCTAGAATGTATGACACGACGATTACCCAAATTGCATTAGCAAATCAGATAACGTCAGAAAATATATTAACTGTTGGTCAATCTCTTGTTATTCCAACTCCTAATATAGATTATGTTGTTGAACCTGGGGATAATTTGATCCGTATTGCCGAGCGATTTGGTGTAACTTTACAAGAGTTAATGGAAACGAATAATATAACAGACCCGAATTTAATTTATGTTGGAAGAATGTTACACATGCCATATTTTTATTATCAAGTCCGACCTGGGGATACCATTTTTTTAATTGCAAACAGATACGGCAGTACAGCCGTTCAAGTTAATGAATTGAATCAATTACCGATGAATGCGATAATTTATCCTGGTCAGCAACTGAAGATTCCAATTAAATCAAAAGAGGAGACAGAAGTAAATGCTTATACGACAACATTTAATGAGCAAGGAAGAAATGAAATTTTAGCTTTAGGCAGTTTTTTCACCTATTTAACCCCATTTTCTTATCAAATTAGAGAAGATGGAAGTTTAACACCTTTAAATGATGAATTGGTTCTTAATGCTGCGCAAATGACTAATACCTCTCCATTACTTGTAATAACGAATTTTCAAAATGGATTCAATTCTGACTTAGCTGCAGCAATACTTCGTAACCCGGATGTACAAGAAATATTAATAACCAATATTTTAAGAGAAATGGAAGCAAAGGGTTACCAAGGTTTAAACATTGACTTTGAATATGTTTATCCACAGGATCGTGAGAATTACAATGCTTTCTTAAGAAGAGTTGTCGAACGACTACATCCAAATTACTCCGTTTCAACTGCACTTGCACCGAAAGAAAGTAGGGAGCAACGTGGTACGTTATATGAAGCACATGATTACCAAGCACATGGAGAAATAGTTGATTTTGTTGTCTTAATGACATATGAATGGGGATGGGCTGGTGGAAGTCCGCTAGCGATTGCTCCGATTAACAAAGTGAGAGATGTACTTAATTATGCTGTAACTGAGATTCCACCAGAGAAAATGTTAATGGGTGTTCCACTTTATGGTCGGGATTGGAATATACCTTGGGTAGAGGGAACGCTCGCGCGTACACTTAGCCCACAGGAAGCGGTTCATCTTGCTACTCGTTACGGAGCACAAATTCAATATAATGAAACATACCAGTCGCCTTTTTTCTATTATACAGATGAACTGGGGCAAGCACATGAAGTATGGTTTGAAGACGCTCGTAGTGTCCAGGTAAAATATGATACCGTCAAAGCTTATGGCCTTCGTGGAGTCAGTTACTGGGTGCTAGGTAATGCCTTTCCACAAAATTGGGCAGTGCTAAGTTCAACTTTTACCATTAAGAAAAAATAGACTATAAAGTGTGTTGATCTAGGCAGGATTTTAGTAAAAATACGGCGCATGTACCTGATCCAGCGATTTCGCTTTTCGATCCAGCGATTGGAAGCATGAAATCAGTGGATATTGCGATTATTCGGCGCATTTGAACAAAAATTCAGCGAATATAGAAAAAATCCGGCGCATGTACTTTATTCAGCGAAATTGCTGTTCAATCCAGCGATTGGAAGCATAAAATCAGCGGATATTGCGATTATTCGGCGCATTTGAACAAAAATTCAGCGAATATGGAAAAAATCCGGCGCATGTACTGATTCGGCGAAATTTCTGTTCAATCCAGCGATTGGAAGCATAAAATCAGCGGATATCCTGATAATTCGGCGAATTTGAACAAAAATTCAGCGAATATAGAAAAAATCCGGCGCATGTACTTGATTCGGCGATATTGCATTTCAATCCAGCGATTGGAAGCATAAAATCAGCGGATATCGCGATAATTCAGCGAACTTGAACAAAAATTCAGCGAATACGGAAAAAATCCGGCGCATGTACTTGATTCAGAAAGTTTACAGTTCGATCGGATTACCCCTAATTATTCTATAGATTAATGAGTGATTTCCTCTCGACATATTTCGTGCTTATGGTAAAGTAGAAATGTAAAGATTGAATGTAAAGAGGGGAACTAGATGCTTTATTTCATTGCAGGATATTTATTAAAATTTATACTAAGTCTGTTTGGATTTATAAAGGTTTATCAAAAAGAAAATTTGCCTGATAAAAATGGGTATGTTATAGCTTGTACTCATTCAGGATGGGTTGATATATTATGGCTAGGTATTTCAATTTTACCGACAAAGATACACTATATGGCAAAAAAGGAGCTATTTCAATCTAGATTTTTGAAATGGTTAATGAATGGTTTGAATGCATTTCCGGTAGATCGGGAAAACCCTGGTCCTAGTTCTATTAAAATACCGATGCGGTTGATTAAAGAAGGAGAAATAGTAGGTATTTTTCCCAGCGGAACTAGAACGACTGAAGATGTGCCATTAAAGCGAGGTGCTGTAACAATTGCTAGTTATTCTAAGGCACCAATTGTTCCAGCGGCTTATGTAGGTCCGAATAATTTTAAAGAGTTATTTAAATGGAAACGACCGAAAATAATTTTTGGTAAGCCAATTTATTTAAACAAAGAATTACCGAAAAAAGAAGCATTAGATCTGATGGCAGAAGAATTAAATACAGCAATGAAAGATTTACAACAAAAAATAAGTTAATCTACAGACTCCGGGAAACTGGAGTTTTTTACTTTGGAAAAACATTGTTTAACGTGAACCTCTCTTTGTTGAAAGAGCACGAGCAAGGTGATGATCATCGATTAATTATTCCAGATCTCGTGGATCCAATCCAATCTAGTATAGCAGAGTAAGGAGCCAGTCGGCTGATGACCGAAAATAGTTTGCCTTATTGCATCAAGCGCAGCTGATGAGTCGTAACAGAAAATTATACAATTTTAAAAGGTACTTTTTCTATCTGTGTGCTTCTATACGTTTTTTGTAATCCATCCTTTAAAATATCTTCTTTAGATATTACCTTTTGTTCCAATTGTACTGGTAAATCCAGTTGAAAAAGTTTTGTTTCAAGTTCCAATTTATTATGCGAAATCCAGTTCAAATGTAGAATTCCATCCCCAAAATATTGTGGCAGTGATATTCCACTCTTAAAAAAAGGGTGCTCACTATCTTTTTGTACACCAGGTTCATTAAGACAAATATACAACGAGAGGTCATCAAAAAATTTTAATAATTCGTAATGTATATTAAATTGGTTTTCACTAAATCCAATAATATTCTTTTTTAATCGTTCTTGGCGATTTTTTTCATTTTCAATAAAATTTATCGCTAAAGGTGTCGAATCTCTCTTCAAAAAGGAAGAGTAATGTTTACTGCATAATAGAGCAGCATACAAAGATTGTTTTTCTACTGTATTAATTCCAATTTCATATAAAACAGTTTTTGGTTCCTTGGGGAAACTTGTAAAAGAATATGGAGCATTTCCTTTATCATCCCAAAATGGCGCTTTATCAAAAGGAACCCAACCACAGTCATGTTGAAAAATTGCAAATGCAATATCGTCTTTCCATTTTAAGTCTGGAACGAAATCTTCTATTAAATAGGTAAAAAGCATTCCAGAAATAGATGCGTGATGATGTTGTTCAATCATAACAAAATCTTTACTTCGCTCTCTAACTATCAACTTAATTTCCTCCTGCCTTAGTTTCCATAAATTGTTGCCAGACAGTATCTTAAAACGTGAACAACCTCTCCTTACTAGTCCTTAGAAGAATGGGCTTCCTAGTTCACAGACCTTTGCGGAATGGAGGAATCCCCATTCCGCAAAGGTCTCCACAGGCGTTGGTTATACTGTTCGGACATGACCTTGCCCTACAGTTTTATTGCTCCCTACTCGCGATCGCTCCCTGAGGAAGAAGGCTTCTTTCGGAGGGCTGTTACATACTTGTCATAGTCTTTCAAAGCCTTAAAAGATTAAAATTGTCTTAAAAGGTGCAATGAATGTTATTTTCATTAAAGTTTTCCTACAACAATATATCTTTTTAACCATTGTACTATATTTGTGTATTAGACAAAATAGAATATATGTAATTGGAAGTTAATGAAGTAGAAAGAAGTTAAATTAAATGGACAACAGTTCATAGCGTAGAACTAGAAGCACGCCATTTTAATGGCGCGGTAGTTTACTGATAGAACGGATTTATATAAAGGCGACCGGTATTTTTGCCGGGAGCCTTTCTTCATTTGGATAATTATAGTATAGTCAACATAAAGAGCTGATAAGGGGATGAACGGGGATGTTAAGAAAACCGATACCGGTGAAAGAAGCAGTGCAACTTGTCATCGATCATTGTGAATTAGTAGGAACGGAAACTATTCCTCTTGAGTATGCGTACGGTAGGATTCTTGCTGAACCAATTATCGCAGAACATGATGTCCCACCATTTAATCGTTCTGCTTATGATGGATATGCAATTCGGGCAGTGGACTCGGTAAATGCTACGGAGGAACAACCAAAAGCTTTTCATGTGATAGGAGAGATTGGTGCAGGCCATGTCGGAGAGCGGGCGCTTGAAGAAATGGAAGCTTATCGCATTATGACAGGTGCGATTTTACCTGAGAATGCAGATGCGATCGTCATGCTTGAGGAAACAGCAGAAACAGATGAAGGGTTTACCATTACGAAAGTCTATAAAAAAAATGATAATATTTCTTTTCAAGGTGAGGACGCAAAACAAGGTGAAATACTTATTGGGGAAGGATCTTTCATCCATCCAGGGACAATTGCACTCCTGGCAACATTTGGTTATGCAAATGTTCAAGTTTCTAAAAGCCCGACAGTGAGCATTATTTCAACTGGTACCGAACTGCTTGATGTAAGTGAAGCCCTTAAACCTGGAAAAATTCGAAACTCTAATGGCCCAATGTTACAAGGACAGTTAGCCCGCATGGGAATTGAATATAAATCTTTTGGTATGATGGAAGATGATTTGGAAGCATGTACAAAAGTCGTTGAAAAGGCATTGACTGAATCAGATATTGTCATTACAACTGGAGGTGTTTCAGTTGGAGATTACGATTATTTGCCAGCGATTTATGAACGTCTCGGGGCAAACGTGTTATTTGATAAAGTGATGATGAGACCTGGAAGTGTAACGACTGTAGCAGTGCTTGATAATAAAATTTTATTTGGGCTTTCTGGAAATCCATCGGCATGTTTCACGGGATTTGAATTATTTGCTCGACCTGCCATTTTAAAAATGATGGGCAGTACTTCGCCATTTATACCTAGAATGAAAGCTAGATTGGGAGAAGATTTTCCTAAAAAGAATCCTTTTACAAGATTCATCCGAGCAAAATGGGAAATGGGAGCTAGTGGGCCAATTGTTGTACCAGCAGGTTTCAATAAGTCAAACGCCGTTTCTTCCATTGCAAGAGGAAATTGTATAATTGTTTTGCCAAGTGAAACGGAAGGGTTTAAGAAGGGAATGGAAGTAGATATTTTACTACTCGGTCAAGAGCTTGGGGTGGCTACATGGGATCTGTAAAAACACTTCATATAGTCGGCTTTAAAAATAGCGGCAAGACGACATTAATTAATAGATGGGTGCGGCTCTTAAAGGAAAAAGGTTACAATGTTGCTGTCGTAAAGCATCATGGGCATGGGTCAAAGCTTGATATGCCTGATGCAAAAAAAGACTCCATGCAATATTTATACAACGGAGCAGATGTTTCTTTAGTGGCTGGTGGAGGCTTCACCCAGCATATGATCAATCGGGAAGCAAGTTTCAAAGAATTGAAGCAACTCGCTGTTTGGAATAATCCTGATGTCGTTTTAATTGAAGGGTATAAAGCAGAACAAGGTGAAAAGGTCGTCCTTGTTCGAAATGAGGAGGATTGGCAGGAACTTAAAAGTATAGAAGGAATTGTATTAGTGATCGGCTTGGAATCTACGAGTACATACCATCAAATAAAATCTCGCAATGAAACAAAAACTTTGGATGCCTGGCTGTTGGATTGGATTGCAACATAGCGTTTTCGCATAAATTATTTCAGCATGCAATATGGTAGATAGGAAGAACAATATAAAGGAAGTCTTATATGAGTAAAAAGCGTGTCGGTATTTTATTAGCCGGTGGATTATCAAGAAGGTATGGCTCACCAAAGGCATTTGCAGAAATGAATGGGAAAAAATTTCATGAACTTGTTTATGAAACGCTACATTCAGTATGTGATGAAGTAATTGTAGTTACTAGGAAAGAATTTATTGATTGGTTTCCGAAAGAATATCATGTTATTGTAGATATAGAAAAGTATGCTGGCTTTGGTCCGCTTGCCGGTATTTATTCTGCTATGGAAGAATTAGAAGCTGATCAATATGTCGTATTACCTTGTGATATGCCACTTGTAACTTCTTCAATTATGAAGCAGCTTATTAACTTTCATACAGAAGAAGTTACCTTAGCTAAATCTGAAGGGCATTTACAACCACTTGTGTCTGTATGGAATAAAAATGTAAAAAATAAAATACGTGAATCGTTAGAAAAAAGAGAATTTAAAATGATGGATGTGTTAGAAAAAACGGATATAACCCAAATAGAAGGAAGTCTTTTGGCGTGTTCACCCAATTTTTTTATAAATGTCAATACACCTGAAGAAGATAAGGAGATGAGAAAATGGAAGCCATTGTAGATAAGTTTGGAAGGCCGATACGTGATCTTCGTATTTCGGTTACCGATCGGTGTAATTTTCGTTGTACGTACTGTATGCCAAAAGAAATTTTTGGAGACAATTATGCTTTTTTACCGAAAGATGCATTACTGACATTTGAGGAAATTTCGCTTTTGGCTAACATTTTCGCGAATCTAGGTGTGAAAAAGTTAAGACTAACTGGTGGAGAACCACTTTTACGGAGTCAATTACCAGACTTGGTTAGAAAACTAACTGACATAGAAGGAATTGACGATATAGGGTTAACGACAAACGGTGTATTATTAGGTCGTTATGCAAAAGAATTGTATGAAGCGGGCTTACGCCGATTGAATATAAGTTTAGATGCCATCGATCCATTTGTATTTGGTGAAATGAATGGTCGTGGAACAAATCCACAAATTATTCTTAAGAATATTGAACTCGCTAAAAAAATTGGCTTTCAAATGAAAGTGAATATGGTCGTTCAAAAAGGGGTTAATGAGCATGAAATTTTACCGATGGCGATGCATTTCAAAGAGCGGGGGATAACGCTTAGATTCATTGAATTTATGGATGTTGGAAATGATAATGCTTGGAGTTTTGACAAAGTTGTTTCCAAAAAAGAGATATATGAGTTATTGCGCAGTGAATTTGATTTGGAGCCGGTGGATCCCGATTATTTTGGAGAGGTAGCTCAACGTTATCGGTATAAAGATAATGGGGTAGAAGTTGGATTTATTACATCTGTTTCTGAATCATTTTGTTCTTCGTGTACAAGAGCAAGGTTATCATCAGATGGCAAACTGTATACTTGTTTATTTGCATCCTCGGGATTTGATTTAAGAGAGTTAATCCGTTCAGGTAAGTCAGAAGAAGAGATAATGGAAGCGGTAACATCTGTATGGGCACAACGTACAGATCGGTATTCAGATGAGCGAACTGAACAAACCGCCAAAAATCGTAAAAAAATTAATATGAGTTATATTGGAGGATAATTGGCGACCAATAAACAGTCTACAAATCGGGGAAGCAAATCAAAATGATTGTTATTCTCCGATTTTTGTATTCAGAAAATGGGTAGGTAGATGCCTTATGCGTAGTCTCGTGATGATAACTGATTTACGGTGACTTGATCATACGTTTCTGTTGTCGAATTCGGGGGGTGCTCTTGTTCCCTGCTCAAAATAAAAAAGATACAAGGGAGGTAACTCGTATCTTTTATCTAACAATCGCGCTCGTTTGAAGAATAATTTTAATTAATTAACACTAAAAATGTTACCATAAAAACCCCGTACGCCCCCATCAAGCCAACCGATGTTTTAGTTAATTTTGGTTTAAGGGTTAAGCCTTCTCTTCCAAATTTAAATATGCTTACTACAAGGGTAACAACAGCCAAAAACAATGACAGCATAGCAATTAATACCGCAATCGTCGCAAATACTTCCACTTCAATAACCTCCCCTAATGGTTTTAATTTCAAAACAATAAAAACATTAATTATGGTAACTGCAACCAATATTTGACTTATACGATATCCGTAAATATATTTTTCATTTAGTTCTACATGCCAAGCATCAATTATGCCTATAAGTAGGTCAATTATTGTTTTTAATGATGTATCTGTTTGTTTTAATACATCAGTTAATTCATTACTATAACGTTTTCTCCAAGATTTAGGATACAAATAAACGAGCCACCTCATATTAGACCAAGCCTTTTCATGCCTATATTGGTTACCTTTTGAATTTCTTTAATTTGTTCTGTTAAATATATTTGTCCTTCCTCTGTTAGTCTGTAAGGTTTTTTACGGTCTTGCGATTCAACTGCACTTATATAACCGGCTTTTTCTAAACGTGAAATAGCTCCATATAATGTGCCTGGTCCCAATTTAACATCGTAATTTTTTTCAATATCCTCCATAATCGCATAGCCGTGACGATTTTGTTCAGCAAGACTTATCAAAATAAACAATGCGGGCTCTGAAAATTTACCTTTAGCCATATTCTCACTCCTTTTAAACAAACATTACGTTAAGTGTTATATCGTATAACGTAATATTAATATGTATTTTTAAAAAAGTCAATAAAAAAGCTACATTAAGCAATACGACCCAATTGTTGAGTTACTCTTTTATAAAATAATTTTTCCGCTCCCAATTCCACATTGAATAATGGAATATCCATCTTCATCTGCTTTTGCTTCATTCCATTTAACCGATATGGTAAAATTTTGTATGCTATTTAATTATCAGGTAGAGGTAAAATATCAATTAATATTGAAAACTTATAATGATGCTTTGAAGGAGGAGAAAATTATGGTTATATCCAATAAACCGCAGATAGAATTAGTCCAATTTGATAAATATGATATTCCAGGACTAATCGAGCTGTCTAGATCAGTTGGATGGGATTATGATGAAAATGAAATTGGAACTGTTCTATCATCAGGAACAATTTTCGGGCATAAAAACGCCGAAGGGAATATTGTGTCTAGTGCTGCAATAATTCCTTATGATACTTTTTTAGCTTCAATTGGTATGGTTATAGTGAATAAAGATTTTAGAGGTATGGGATTAGGGAAAGAGGCTACTAGGAAATGTATAGAGAGTGTTTCCAAGGAAACTGTCATTATGCTAATTTCAACAGAAGAAGGAAAACGCCTCTATGAAAAAATGGGTTTTAATACTGTTGATTTTGTTCATAAATATCTATGCGATAATTATATAACTAATACTAAAGCGAGACCTTTAAATAACAGTGAGATTATCATTGAAGAGTTTAATGGAGTCGATATTGATGAATTACTTACAATTGATGGCGATGCTTTTGGAGATAAAAGAAGTCGTTTTCTGATGAATAGAATAAAACAATCTGAAAACTGCTTAGTTGCAAAAGATATGAATGGAGCAATTGTGGGATATGGACTTTCCATTTTAGGACCAATTAATCTCATATTGGGTCCAATTGTAGCACCAGACTATCAAACGGCATTAGTTTTAATAGATAAATTATCATCAGAGCATCGAGGGAAATTAAGAATTGATGTCCCATCAGGTAATAAAGAACTTATGATGTTATTAGAAAATAGCGGATTTGTTAATGTGAGTCAACCACCAATAATGGTAATCAATTCTGATAAAATGCCATCTAGAAACGATACATTATTCGGGATTGCTGCTCAAGTTTTTGGGTAGGTTGTAAAGAAACTTACAAAAATACCGACACCATTAATCCGGCGCGTTATAAAGACCTCCCGCCTCTACTGGCGGGAGTTTAGTGACAAACTTCAAAATTTGCTTGCTAAATTATACTAAATTTTTTAAATCGTTGTTCGTCTTCACCGAGAACTTTTTCGTTTCTATAATCCTCTTGGTGTATATACATTCATTTTATTATTTCTAGCTCAAGGTCATCCGCAAGTCCCAAAGCCAGTTCGTGGGGCAGAAGTAGAATCAACAATCGCAATGTTCATTTTGAATATTTTTTAATCATTTCAGAGCCTGTGATAAGTCTTCTTTCAAATCGTCCACATTTTCAATACCAATGGAGACTCGTAACAAGTTATCTGGAGTCATCGTGTTATTTCCTTCCACGGAAGAACGGTGTTCAATCAGGCTGTGTGTTCCTCCCAAACTTGTTGCCCGGGTAAACAATCGTAGCTTTGCTGCAACAGCCATCGCTTCACGTTCGCCGCCTTTTACTTGAAAGGACAGCATCCCACCGGATGAGCTCATCTGCCGTGCTGCAATAGAATGTCCCGGATGGTCGGAAAGCCCAGGATAATGAACAGCGTCGACATTCGGATGCTCATTTAAAAACTTAGCAATTGCCTCTGCATTTGAACAATGAACCATCATACGAGGGGCAAGAGATTGCACGCCCCTTAGTGCGAGCCAACAGTCGAAAGGAGAAGGCACAGCCCCTTTTGTTTGTTGCCATGCTCGTAGATTCGTTAACATTGGGCTTTCCGATCTCGCGATAACAGCACCAATCATCAAATCACTATGCCCTCCGATATATTTCGTCACAGAATGAATCGAAAAGTCGGCTCCCTGCGTGAGGGGACGTTGTAGAACTGGAGTTGCCCATGTATTATCAACGGCAGTGTAAGCTCCAGCTGCTTGTGCTAATTTGGTGATAACTGCAATATCCGTAACTTTTAGTAGTGGATTGGACGGTGTTTCGATCCAAACGAGACCAGTTGGTGCACTAGTTATTGCATTCTCAACTTCATGAAGATCTGTCATGTCAACAATGACAACATCAAGTTTTGATCCAATATCAGTCTCCGAAAGAAGGGAACGAATGCCAAAGTACATATCGTTTGGCATAATAATCCGACGAGCTTTATCTGTGGGAAGGGCCTCGATTACAGATGTGATAGCCGCCATCCCTGATGAAAAGGTGACACAATCATACCCATCTTCAAGCGATGTAAGGCACTCCTCCAGAGCAAGTCGATTTGGGTTAGCTTCCCGACCATAGATAAATTCATTTGGATACGACCCATCCCCAGCTCGTTCGAATGTCGTGGAAAGATAGATTGGCGTAGTTACAGCACCTGTTGATTCATCAACTCGACGACCCGAGTGAACAGCTTTTGTTTCAAAACGCATAAATATTCCTCGCTTTCAAAAATTATTATTAAGATCTGTGATTTTAAATAACGGTTGTTAAAAAATGTGTATCTAAGAAAATGTGTTAACTTTTTAAGGTTTTCTTTTTTAAAATTGTTCTCATCTGAGCTGCAATTTCCTGTTCATTCTCGCTTGTAGATTTTTCAAGTTGTGAAATAACAAGCTTTAACCGTTCGGCGGAATGATGTTGACTCAATTTAGCTTTTCCTTCGATTTTTTCAATGTTGATTTTGAATCCAACGATGCCTTTTGCTTGCCCCTCTAAAAAACGACCATCCAAGTCGTTCCATTGATAGGAACTAGTTGGCTCTTCATATTTCAATACCATCTGATGAAGGGAATCCATCATTTCCTTTCCGTCGATGATTTCAACCTTTCCATATACATGAGCAGCTACGTAATTCCATGTCGGAACGGCTTTATTTGTTTCATACCAGGAAGAGGAGATATAGCAATGCGGTCCCTGAAAAACGGCAAGCACTTCCTGTTCTGCTATGTCTTCCCACTGCTTATTCGGTTTGGCAAAGTGGCTGTATAAAAACTTTTTTTCTTTATCTAAAATCAAAGGAAGATGGGTCGCATACGGACGGCCTTCGTATTGGGAAAATAATGTAGCAAAGCTATTTTTCTCAATAACTTCATAAATAATATCTTCATCTTTGATTTCAAAGTGCTTTGGAATATACATGATCATCACCTCTCAGCTAATTTCATGTTTGAAAATGTTTTATCGCTCTTATAAAATAGTATGATATAAAGTGACATTTTAAAAGATACAGTTTTGAATAAATAAGCATGTCAGGAGAATCCGAGTATGAAAAATTATCTTTTTGTCTTAAATAAAAGTTCTCCCAAATATAAACAAATCTACGAGCACTTTAAATCATTGATTGAACAAGGTAATGTAAAAGCGGATGAACAACTGCCCTCCGTTCGACAACTTGCGGAATCTCTGCAAGTAAGTCGTAATACTACCTTAACGGCATATAATCAACTTGTGGCAGAGGGGTATATTCGCGGGGAAGGACGAAAAGGATTTTTTGTTAATCCATTAGAGCCATCATTACATGAGGAACCACCAATTTTATCTAACAAAAAGAGGGTGGAAAAGAAAGCTTCCGTTCATGTCGATTTTCGGACAGATGCTGTAGATCAATCTCATTTCCCTTTAAAACGGTGGAGGCGAACAGCGAATCATGTCTTAACGTTACCGGAGAGTTTTCGATATGGAGACCCTTTTGGAGAAATGAGTTTGCGCGAACAAATTGCCATATACTTACTGCAATCACGTGGGCTAAGAACAGATGAAAATGCAATTATAATCGGAAGTAATACGCAACAAATTCTTATCAATCTAGGCCGCATACTACGGGAAGAATATTCAAGTATTATCGTAGAAGATCCAGGTTTCGATGGTGCTAGGGAAGCATTTCAATTCCATCATTTTTCGCTTGAATATTTTCCGGTATATAGAACAGGTGCAGATCTTTCGCAACTTAATCAAATGGATTCACGCTTAATTTATGTAACACCTTCTCATCACAGTCCGTACGGGGTAAGCATGAACATTCAACAACGACAAACCCTTATCGGGTGGGCAAACAAGATACAGGGATACATTATTGAAGACGACTATGATAGCGAGTTTCGCTATACAGAGCAGCCATTTCCAGCGCTTGCGTCTATTGATGCAACAAGAGTCATTTATTTGGGGAATTTCTCAAAGTCTTTTCTTCCGGGATTACGTTTAAGTTATATGGTGCTACCTGAGCCCCTTTTAACCCGATATAAAAATCAATTCCAAAATTTTGAAAGTTCCACTTCGATTTTTAGCCAACTAACTATGGCAAAATTTATGGAGAATGGGGAATGGAGTCGGCATATTAAGCGGATGCGTCTCGTTTATAAACGAAAAATGACATTCCTTGTTTCATTATTAAAAAAGCACTTTGGACAAAATATATCTATTATTGGCGAACAATCCGGTCTGTACGTGCTAATTAAGGTATATCTAGGGGTTTCGGAAGAATGGCTAATCGAGCAAGCTTTTCTTAATGGTGTTAGAGTGCGGCCTACTTCAATCTATTTCATAAAAAATCATTCGGATGATCCGATAATAAAAATAGGATTCAGCGGTCTTTCTTTTGATGAAATCGAATATGGTGTACATCTTTTAAAACAAGCATGGTTATGAAAATAAATTTTTTAAGGGATTTAAGAAAGATAAGAAGCAGTTACCGATCAGCGATCTATCTGAGTATGATGAAGTGTAGTCCGAGGACGTCGGCTCTTAGTCGGTAATGGCGCTTCCGCCTTTCTTCCGTGAATTGTTTGAGAGGGCGAGAGGAAGAAGAATCGTAATGAACGCTGGAACTTTCGCAATCTAAGGTGAGTTGGGCAGTCTTTGGAAAAATGTCAGCGATGATGGTTAAAATTTTTTACGAATTATTCTGCGTAGCAAGGTGAGAGTTGCTCAAGTTAAGGTTGTAGTTTTCGCAAGCTCAAAACAAAAATCACCTAAAGGAAAACCCTTCAGGTGATTTAACACTTTAGCAGCTTGGTAAATAATCTGGAAATATATTTGTACGTTCCATTTCTTTATACATGTCTCGTAAATTTTCTCTTAGTTTTATACTATACCGCGTAAGTTTTCCTTATTTAGACGATCAATCCTCTTTTTTAATTAGTGCCTTCGTTTCTACAATCCTCTCTGGATGTGTATACACATTCATTTTATTATTTCGTGCAAAGCCAATTGCGGTTATTCCAAGGTCATCCGCAAGTTCCAAGGCTAAGTTCGTTGGGGCAGAAGTAGAAATAATAATCGCAATACCCATTTTGGACACTTTTAAGAGTACTTCTGAAGAGATTCTGCCACTAAAAGCAATTAATTTATCTTGAACCGGAATTTTATTTTCAATAATATAACCGTAAACTTTGTCTAATGCATTATGCCTTCCGATATCTGTTCGGATTTCTAAAAGTTCTTCTACAGTACATAGGGCGGCATTATGGACGCCACCCGTTTTTTGAAAATGTTTGGAGTTAGCTTGTAGTTTTTTCATCAAATGTAAACATTGTTTCGTTGTAAGGCTTAACGGATGGTTAATCGTCTTTGCTGTTTGCACATCGCTTTTAAAATAAAATTGCCGACTCTTTCCGCAACAGGAGCCGATAAATCGTTTGGAATGATCTAAATTTGGGTGAAGCGATTTATGCAGTTCGATATGAGCAAATCCACGTGTTTTATCTACATGGATTGATTTTATTTCATCAATAAAGCGAATAACTCCTTCTGATGCGAGAAATCCGATAGCCATCTCTCGAATGTTCTGCGGAGTACAAACGATAGTAGCAAATTCTTTTCCATTCAACATAAAAGTTAACGGGTATTCTGTAGCCACAATATCTTCTGTATATGTGATCTCGTCTGCCACCACTTTAGTTGTCTTCCTTCTTTGATAAATGGAGTTATCCATTTTTTTCACCTTCTAGCTAGGTTCCATTTCTAATTCTTCAATACGTCTTTCCACATATTTCGTATCTTTATGTGCATAATACGTCTCCGCTTTTTCAACAATTGCTGCAGCATTATATTCTGGTATTCCAGCATATGTTTCATAAACACTTTCTGGAAGTAGTGAATTTCCTTCCGGCCAGTGAAGTGCGATATTACCTGCTTTTACAGGGGCAAATTTTGCACGCCCACTGAAAAACCCATGTTTATTATAGGCGACAATTGCGTCACCATCTTTGATATCATGTTTTTTGCCATCCGCCTCATTTATTAGTACATCGTACCTGTCTGCATCTGTAAAAGGATCTGTTTCTCCGTAAATCATCGAATTAAACTGTTTTCCACGGCGAGTGGAGACATAAAAATGTCCTTCTGGTTTCCGGAGTTCTGGTATCTCAACTGGGATTAAATTACCTTTTCCATCAGGTGTAGGACAATCTCCACCTTCACAAAGCCATGCTCCACCCCATTGGAAGACATCTCCTTTTTCTTTTAAATGTTGAATGCCGTCATAATTGCGATTTGTAAGAGCTATCTCTTCTCGTATAGCATCCGCATCTTCAAAATGGATAATATCTTTTTCTTCAGGTTTAACCCGTTTGGCTAGATCGATATAAATCTCCCATTCCGAGCGAGCTTCTTCGATTCTAGGACCTTTAATTTCTGGTGAAAAATAGACCATTCTCTCTGTTGAGGTGGAAGTGCCACCACCTGGTTGTTCATAACGAGTCATTGCTGGTAAGACGATAACTGCTTCCTTTGCATCTAGTAGAGTAGAGGTATTAAAAATTATATCTTGGTGGACACGGACATCTACATTTTCAAGACATTGTTTAACGAAATCCGGATTAGGCATTGTCTCAAGGAAATTTCCGCCTGACATATAATAGAGCTTTAAATTTCTTTCATGGTCATCAGGTAATAAAGCATTTTCAAGTGTTACACCAACAATATCACCTTGCCAATCAGGGATTTTGAAGTTCCAATACTTTTCTACTCGTTTTCTGTTTTCCTCATTCATATCACTACCAGGAAGTACAAATGGATCAGCACCCATTTCACCCGAACCTTGCACCCCGGAGTGACCACGAATTGGCATTAGACCACAATGTTCTCTCCCTAAAAATCCACGTAATAATGCTAGATTTGCAACTTGAGAAACATTATCTGTTCCAAATCGGTGTTGAGTTAATCCCATCGACCAGACAAATACAGCTGTTTTAGATTGTGCAAGTAATGTAGCCAATTCTTTCATTCTATCTTTTGATAGTCCTGAAGATTTTTCAAGAATTTCCCAGTCATAGCTCACAACCTTTTCTTGTAAGGCTTCTAACCCATTTACGTGCTTTTGAACAAACGTTTGATCAATAGCTGAACCGGGTTCTTTTTCTTCCATTTCAAACCAATGTTTCATGATTCCATGCATAAATGCAATATCTCCACCAATATTAACTTGGTAAATATCATCAGCTAATTTTGTTCCAAATAATGCAGACTCCATATTAGATGGGATCCAATATTTCTCCATTGCTGGTTCAAAATGAGGATTAATAATAATAATTTTTGTTCCTTTTCTTTTGGCTGCGTACATATATTTTGTAGAGACAGGTTGATTATTTGCGGCTACCGAACCCCAAAACAGCAAGACATCTGTACCGATCCAATCTTTATAATTACATGTCGAGGCACCGACTCCTACAGAACGATTTAATGCTGTTTTTGAAGGGGAATGACAGATGCGGGAGGCGTTATCAATATTATTCGTTCCTAAAAACCTGGCAACTTTCCCAGCGACATAATACGTTTCATTCGTTATACCACGAGAGGTCAAATAAAAAGCAAGTTGTTTCGGGTCAATATGTTTAATTTTATCAGCGATCATATTTAAAGCTTCCTCCCAGGAGATACGACTAAACTTCCGATCACCAGGTTTCCTAATTAAAGGATAAGGAATTCGACCGAGTTTTCTAAGCTCTGTACTGTCCATTTTTCTTAGCTCTTCAATATCAGCACGGAGTATATCTTCTTTCATCGCAGGCATTGTATTTAGCCTAAGCACATTTAGCCTTGTTGTACATAAATGAGGTCCTGACAATGTTTGGTCCTTTAAACCGGAAACCCCTAATGCACATCCATCACAAACCCCTTGAGTTAAAATTCGAGTAGCATATGGTAAACTGTCTTTGTTTTCCCAAGCAACTTTTATGGTATCTCGTAAGTGATGTGGTTTTATTTTGCCTAATCCAAAAGGAACTTTACTAACCCATAAATCCGGCCTAGGTTTCTTTGATAATTTAATTGGCCCAGTATGTTTTGTTTTACCCAAACGAATCTCCTCCATTCATATTAATAGCTAACTAGTATGATACATATTCATGCCCTATTAAGAATATAATAGTATAACCTTTTTGAGACGTTTCTTTACCGTCTCGAAGAAGTAGCAGTAACTAATTTGTATGAAGAATTGAATAATTGTAGGTTCCAATGTACCATAAATGATAGCATATATTTTTTAGTAAAACTATAAGCTTTATTTAGAAAATTCCTTATTCTTATAAAATATGAACATTAAATCACTCTAAAATCTAGTAAAATTATATACATTCTTTCTACTATATAACCTTGCCCCACACTCATTAGGAACTACTTAATAAAAAGTAATCCTCTCTAGTGTGGGTTTTCCACGCTAGAGTTGATGATTATAAAAAAGGCTGTTTTTTATAATGTATTTCAAACATAGTATCCAGAAACTGTGACATAAGAGTCTACTTGTTATGTTATGTATCAACTCCATATCCAGGGGGGCAACTCATATATTGTGAAACGACTCGACGTCTTGGAAAATGACTCGACATCTTTGGAATCGACTCGACATCTTGGAAATCGACTCGACATCTTTGGAATCGACTCGACATCTTGGAAATCGACTCGACATCTTTGGAATCGACTCGACGTCTTGGAAAATGACTCGACATCTTTGGAATCGACTCGACATCTTTGGAATCGACTCGACATCTTTGGAATCGACTCGACATCTTTGGAATCGACTCGACATCTTGGAAATCGACTCGACATCTTGGAAATCGACTCGACATCTTGGAAAATGACTCGACATCTTTGGAATCGACTCGACGTCTTGAAGGTCGAGTTATTCTTTCATAGTTACGTCACAGTATCCTTCAACTACGACAATCAAGGTGATACTTATGAAAGCGGCCTTAAAAAAGTAAAAGGGGAGTGTTTTACATTGTCAGAGTTTATGGGCGAATTGTTGGGTACAATGGTATTAGTTATCTTTGGTGTTGGCGTTGTTGGCGGAGTATTGTTAAAATGGTCAAAAGCAGAAAATGCGGGATGGGTTGTTATTGCATTCGGATGGGGGCTCGCCGTAGCAATGGGAGTTTACGTATCAGGAACAGCTTCTGATGCACATATAAATCCTGCGGTGACTCTTGGATTTGCTGCAATTGGGGAATTCCCATGGGCAAAAGTACCAATCTATATTGCGGGACAAATGATTGGGGCTATAATTGGAGCCGCAATTGTATTCTTTAACTATTTACCTCACTGGAGAAAAACAAAAGATCAAGCAGCGAAACTTGGTGTGTTCTCAACAGCTCCTGGGACATCAGATGAAGTAAAGAAGCCCTTACAAAATTTAGTAAGTGAAATGATTGGTACATTCGTTTTATTATTCGCACTATTATTTATAGTCGGTCCAAACAATTTCACAGAAGGACTGGCACCATTAGCAATCGGACTTTTAATTGTTGCAATAGGTATGTCGCTTGGTGGGGCAACAGGATATGCAATAAATCCGGCTCGTGATCTCGGACCTAGAATTGCTCATGCAATTTTGCCGATTCCAGGAAAAGGTGGATCTGACTGGGGTTATTCCTGGGTACCAGTAGTTGGACCAATCATTGGAGGTATATATGGTGCATTATTTTACCAAGCGGTGTTTGCAGGGCAGCTATCCGTTCTCTTTTGGATTTGTACATTAATCGTCGCAATTATTTTAATTACTGCAGCTATGAAAGAATTAAAAGAAGAAGTAAGTACTGAAACAAATTAAAAATATGTTAAGGAGTATGGTACAGATGAGTGAAAAGTATATTTTATCTTTAGACCAAGGAACAACAAGTTCACGAGCAATTTTATTTAATCACCAGGGAGAAATTGTTGAAACAGCACAACAGGAGTTTGAACAGTTTTTCCCAAAGCCGGGATGGGTGGAGCATGATGCAAATGAGATTTGGACTTCTATTTTAGCTTGTATTGCTGGCGTGCTAATAAAGGCAGATGTAGCTCCTCAGCAAGTGGCTGGGATCGGGATAACAAACCAGAGAGAAACGACTGTTGTATGGGATAAAAATACGGGGAAACCGATTTATAAAGCGATTGTATGGCAATCACGACAAACAGCAGAAATTTGTGAAGAACTAAAAGAACAAGGTCATGAAGAGTTGTTTAAGGAAAAGACAGGACTGTTAATTGATGCGTATTTTTCTGGAACGAAAGTAAAATGGATTTTGGATAATGTGAAAGGAGCTAGGGAAAAAGCAGAAAAAGGAGAGCTGTTATTTGGGACAATCGATACATGGCTTGTTTATAAATTATCCGGTGGAAAAGCACATATAACGGATTATTCGAATGCAGCGCGTACGTTAATGTTTAATATTTACGATTTAAAATGGGATGAAGAACTGCTTGAGATTTTAACCGTTCCTAAAAAGATGTTACCTGAAGTGAGGCAGTCTTCTGAAGTGTACGCAAAAACGATTGATTATCATTTCTTTGGACATGAAGTTCCCATTGCTGGAATAGCAGGAGATCAACAAGCTGCACTATTTGGTCAGGCTTGTTTTGAATCAGGTATGGCCAAAAACACATACGGTACAGGTTGTTTTATGTTGATGAACACTGGTGAAAACGGTGTTGCTTCGGAACACGGGTTACTGACTACACTAGCTTGGGGAGTCGATGGAAAAGTTGAATATGCACTTGAAGGAAGTATTTTTATTGCAGGATCAGCTATTCAGTGGTTACGGGATGGATTAAAAATAATTGAATCCTCACCAGAAAGTGAAAATTATGCTAAAAAAGTGGATTCCACAGATGGTGTTTATATGGTACCGGCTTTTGTTGGACTAGGGACACCTTATTGGGACAGTGATGCAAGAGGTGCAGTTTTCGGGATTACAAGAGGAACGGGTAAGGAGCATTTTATTAGAGCTACATTAGAGTCACTTGCTTATCAAACTCGGGATGTGCTTGAGGCGATGATTGCTGATTCTGGAATAGACTTAAAATCGCTTAGAGTCGATGGTGGTGCAGTTAAAAATGATTTTTTAATGCAGTTTCAAAGTGATATGTTAGGATGTCCTGTAGAACGCCCTGTCGTTCAAGAAACAACCGCATTAGGTGCTGCTTATTTAGCAGGGCTTGCCGTAGGATATTGGAATAGTAAAGAGGAAATAGCAAAACAATGGCAAATTGAGCATACGTTTACACCTGAACTTGCTACAGAGAAACGTGAAGAATTATACAATGGATGGAAAAAAGCAGTAGAAGCAACAAGAGTGTTTAAATAATTAATAGAAGATTAATTTTATTTGATTTTTGATAGAAAAGGTTTGAATATCATCATCAAATTCACTTAATATGAAGATAGAATATTAAATGGAGGAAAAAACCGTGAAAAAAATAATTAACGATCCACACCAAGTCGTTCAAGATATGATTTCGGGTATGATCCAAGCGGCACCAGATCAATTGAAACACATCGAGGGAACAACGGTTATTACAAGAAAAGATGCTCAAGTCGTAAAAAAGGTCGGATTGTTGAGTGGCGGGGGAAGCGGACATGAACCGGCACATGCAGGATATATCGGTAAAGGAATGCTTGATGCTGCAGTTTTAGGAGAAGTTTTTACCTCTCCATCTGTAGACCAAGTCTATAAAGCGATTAAAGCTGTAGATAGTGGAGAAGGAGTATTTCAAATTATTAAGAATTATACAGGCGATGTACTTAATTTTGAAATGGCAAGGGAACTTGCGGAAGCAGAAGGGATAAAAGTGGCACAAGTTGTCGTTAATGATGATGTAGCGGTTGAAGATAGTTCATTTACAACGGGAAGAAGAGGAATTGCCGGAACGGTTTTCGTGCATAAAATAGCAGGTGCAAAAGCAGATTTAGGGGCTTCTCTTGAGGAAATAAAGAAAGTTGCAGAAAAAACGGTCGCTAATGTGCGCTCTATGGGGATGGCGATCAGTTCGTGTACGATCCCGGCAGCAGGGGAGCCTAGCTTCACATTAGAAGAAAGTGAAATGGAAGTTGGAATTGGAATTCATGGAGAGCCTGGAATTGAACGTAAAAATATTACAACAGCCGATCAGATTGCGACAGAATTAACCGAGAAAATCCTTGAAGATATGAAATTAACAGAAAATGATGAAGTTGCTGTGATGATTAACGGATTAGGAGCAACACCACTTATGGAATTATATATCGTAAATAAAAAGGTGCAAGAAATTTTACAAAATAAAGGGGTCAAGGTTTATCGAACTTTTGTAGGTGAATATATGACAGCACTTGAAATGGGAGGCTGTTCAGTAACTTTATTAAAACTAGATGATGAACTAAAAAAACTATTAGACCATCCGTCAGACGCAGCTAATTTTCTAGTAAAATAACTAGGAGGAAAAAACATGAATTTTGACGTAAATGATGCAAAAGAATGGTTGAAAAAGGCGAATGAAAAAATCGCAGACAATAAACAATTATTAACTAAATTAGATCAAGTTATCGGAGACGGCGATCATGGAATCAATATGGCACGGGGATTTAATGAAGCAGCTCAAACCGTAAATGAAAAAGAATATGACAATGTTTCTGATGTATTTAAAGATATTGCAATGACGATAATGTCAAAAGTTGGAGGTGCAGCGGGTCCTCTTTATGGCACGGCTTTTTTAAGATTATCCTTTTCTTTAAAAGGAAAGGATTCTATTGACTACAAAGATCTAGTAAAAGGGTTATCGGATGGACTAACAGGTATAAAACAAAGAGGGCGATCTAAGGTAGGTGAAAAGACTTTAGTAGATGTCTGGGAACCAGTCATCAATGAAATGAGCGAAACAATAGAAGCACAGCCTCCGCAAATTAAAGATACAGCGAAAACTGCAATGGAAAAAACAAAAGAGATTATGGCGACAAAAGGCAGAGCCGCATATTTTAAAGAAAAATCAATCGGCCATATTGACCCAGGTTCGATGTCTTCATACTACTTGTTTTTAGCTTTAGCAGAAGTGTTGGAAGGAAGGCAATCCTAAATGGAATACGTTGGTATTGTTCTCATTTCCCATAGTGAAAAAGTTGCAGAAGGACTAAAAGAAATTATTCAACAAGTCATTTTGAATGTGCCAGTAGAAGTTGCAGGCGGCACAGATGATGGTGAAATTGGAACGAGTATTGAAAAAATCAATCGTGCAATTGACCGTGCCTACTCAAGTAAAGGTGTATTGCTTTTTTACGATCTTGGAAGTGCCAAAATGAATGCGGAGCTGGCAATCGAATTGTCTGAGAAAGAAAATATCAAACTAGTTGATGTACCTTTATTAGAAGGGTCTTACGTTGCGGCCGTTGAATCTAGTACAGGGAAAGATTTAAAGACGATTATTGAAAATGTAAATAAAGGATTTTAATTTTGTTAATGTAGGTAAGAGAAAACGTTCTCTTATCTGCATTATTTTTTTTGATAATAGGATTTTATAAACAACAAGATTGGGACAAAATAAAATAGTAGATTATGAAACACGAACAATATTTCAAGTTAGCGAAATAAATATACGGAAACTCCTAACCAGAAGAAAAGTTTCGATAAGACTAAAAAGACGAACCTGAAGGGGCTTATCAGCGCTGGCGGAAAGCGGAGTATATTTCTGTAGCGACTATTATAAACTTAACCATTCGTGTTTCAATAACTCTTTCTCGCTTATGTCCTAACCTCAATTAGTAATAAAAAATAACTATTGTAAATATATATATGAATAGCATCTATTATTTGTGGATGTTTGTTTACTATATTTAAGGGGGGACGGAATTATCTTGCTTAAGGTGGTCAAATAAAAATAAGCCCTTTTGTTTGATTGGATCGTCATGATAATATACGAGGAGGAAATTAGAAATGTCGAATCGTGGAGTTGTTTATATAGGACCAGGTAACGTACAGGTAAGAGATATTCGTTTTCCAGATTTAGTTTTACGTGAAGGACCAGGAGTTCCCGAGAGCAATGTCGGTCGTAAATGTGAACATGGAGTAATCCTAAAAGTAATTGCAACAAATATTTGTGGTAGTGACCAGCATATGGTGCGTGGACGTACGACTGCACCAGAAGGATTAGTCCTCGGTCATGAAATTACAGGAGAAGTAATCGAAATAGGACGGGATGTAGAGTTTTTAGAAAAAGGGGACATTGTATCTGTACCGTTTAATGTTGCATGTGGTCGCTGTATTACTTGTAGAAGACAGGATACGCATATTTGTTTAAATGTTAACCCAGAACGCCCTGGTGGAGCGTACGGTTATGTAGATATGGGTGGTTGGGTTGGCGGACAGTCTGAATATGTCATGGTTCCATATGCTGATTTTAATTTATTAAAATTCCCAGATAAAGATCAAGCGCTTGATAAAATTCTTGATTTAGCAATGTTAGCAGATATTTTCCCAACTGGATATCACGGAGCAGTTAGTGCAGGTGTTGGGGTTGGCTCAACTGTTTATGTTGCAGGAGCAGGACCCGTAGGACTTGCAGCAGCTCATGCCTCACAATTGTTAGGCGCCTCTGTAGTCATTGTGGGAGATTTAAAAGAAGAACGTTTAGCGCAAGCGCGAAGCTTTGGATGTGAAACGATTAATTTAATGGAACATGATGATGCTGGTGAACAAATTGAGCAATTATTGGGTATACCACAAGTGGATTGTGCGATAGATGCGGTAGGTTTTGAAGCATATCAGCACGGAACGGATCATGAAGAATCGCCTGCAGTCGTACTAAATACGATGATGGATGTTGTCCAGGCTGGTGGAAGATTAGGAATTCCAGGACTTTATGTTACAGAAGACCCTGGTGCAGTAAATGAAGCAGCAAAAGTAGGCTCTTTAAGCATCAGACTTGGACTAGGTTGGGCAAAAGCACACCATTTTGTAACAGGTCAAAGCCCGACAATGAGATACCATCGTGACTTAATGCATGCTATTTTAAGTGAAAGAGCTAATATCGCCGAAGTAGTTAATGCAACAGTTATTTCGTTAGATGAGGCACCAAATGGGTATAAAGACTTTGATAAAGGTGCATCAAAGAAATACGTGATTGATCCGCATGGAATGTTAAATTAATAATATTATAAAAACCTGATTTCTTTATAGGAATCAGGTTTTTGCTATAGTGAATTCATTTTAATCTCTTATTTTGTCGCAAGGATAAAGAATTCAGCGATTGAAAGGCTTATTTCAGCGGATTGATCGTTCAGCGAAATTAATAATAAATCATCCAGATTTCATTAGTTAATTCAACGAAATCGACAAAAATTCAAGGATACGAAATATCATACTAATCGCTCAAGATTCAGGCGTTTATTAATAAAATAAATGATGATAATGGCAAGTGCCATTGTCGCAAATTCACTAACTCCAAGCGTTAGCCAAAGAAACATAAATCCATCTTTTAGACCGGCAAATACTTTCAACATATATGCAATGATGAACATATTAAAAGAAAATACAACAGTATTTATAAACATTAAAATAATCTTTTGTTTAATAAACCGAGCAAATAACAGCGTAATTCCTAGTGAAATAGCAGTATGAAACACACCAAAAATAAGATCTGCTTTTGTCGGTGAAAAAATTAGATTAGATATAAAAACCCCGAACACAATTCCAAAGAAGTACTTTTTGTTAAAAACGATTAAATGGTTAAAAAGTTCAGATAGCCGGAATTGGATATTTAAAAATCCAAATGGTGCGACAAATGCTGTTACAACAAAATAAAGCGCTGCAATGAGCGCATTAACTATAAGTGTTTTAATCCTCATATTAACTACTCTCCTTAGTTTTTTATCGTGGGATGGTTTCGAACCACGTCTTACACACGCTTTTAAAACAAGCACCGCAAGCATTAATTATAACATATGTATAGAAATTGTATAGAAAATATTAAAATTGTTATTCAATCCATTTTTTGCATTTATTATTTGAACGCAATATATCATGTATGCTAATGATAAAAATAATCACGTGGGATTTTTTAAAACCTGAATCCGTGACATAAATCCTGTGAAAACACCCAAAACCCTTATAAAATAAGGTATAATGGATGTAAATCTATTTAACCAGAAAGGTGATTCCATGATAAAGTTTAAAATAGAAGAAATGATGAAAAACTAACTCCTCGAACTGGGCTTGGACTTGTTGGCGTACTGCTGAACTGTCATTCAAGAAGCACGCAGGAGTCTCAATGGGATAGTTTCTGAAAACATGGTTTCATCATTCCTATCCTTCGTTGTAAGATTGAAATTCATTTAATAAATCTCCTGTGTTTCATGCCGAAAGGCATTTATCACAGAACTTGTCGCGCGCCCGATTGCTTAAGATTATTAGTCCAGGTTTAATGAAACTTTTTAGGATTTTCAACCTTCATTGAAGCTACCTCACCACATTTTTTACATATAGTAAGTATTAATCGGGAACTCCCTAAAACCTTATTAGCGGGAGTAACGCTTGTAAAGCCACTACCTAATATTCCTTGAGAAAAAGTATCATTTCCACAAGTTTTACAAATTTGCGTTGTTGTCACTAATATCACCTCAATTTTAAAGATATTATTTTACAATCTGGCCCTTTTGCTGAATATTAAGGAGCTACCAATTCAACCTTTAATGTCTTCTC
Organism: Pseudogracilibacillus sp. SO30301A; assembly: GCF_037072025.1. Lineage (NCBI taxonomy): Bacteria > Bacillati > Bacillota > Bacilli > Caryophanales > Bacillaceae > Pseudogracilibacillus > Pseudogracilibacillus sp. SO30301A. The sequence continues at coordinate 42,312 of NZ_JAXHDD010000035.1, forward strand.
CCTTACACTTTGAGCAAATTAGGTTTTTCATTCGAGTACCCTCCCCTACAAATGTTTTGTTCAACAAAGGGCCAGTTTGTGTAATAAAGAAGTATTTTAAATTGAACTTTTAATCCTATTTTTACATA
>NZ_JAXHDD010000036.1:0-40802 GCF_037072025.1 Pseudogracilibacillus sp. SO30301A
TATGATAAATGGGGGATTTTAAATTGGAAGTTTCATCTGATATAGCTCCTTCATCAACAGATAAATCTTGGGGGATTTGGATTTATCAAGATTTTGATAACTTATTATAAATCATAAATTATAGAAATTTAATTTAGTAGATGTTTCAGTCTTAAACAATAGGCTCGTTTCTTACACAGCACAGCTTCCAGCAAAAGGGAGGTTGCTCTCGTGCCCGTTTAAATAAAAAAGACATGAGAATGATCTCTCGTATCTTTTATATCTTTCCTAAACAATCGCGCTCTATAGCTTAAGATTATTAACCAAGTTTTATTGAAACTTTTTAGGATTTTCGACCTTCATTGAAGTTACTTCACCACATTTTTTACATATGGTAAGTATTAAGCGCGAACTTCCTAAAACCTTATTGGCAGGAGTAATACTTGTAAAACCATTACCCAATATTCCTTCAGAAAATGTATTATTTCCACAAACTTTACAATTTTTTGTTGTTGCCACTAATATCACCTCATTTTTTAATATTGTTTTTCAATCTAGTCAGCAACTGCGCCCGTTAGTTGAACACTTCCTAGTCTTTCATGGAGTAAGTTAACTAGTCTGTTTTAAGACTGTATTTTATAACTTCGTTTTTATCATTGAAGAAAAGAATCAACCATTCACTATCGATACTAATTAATCCTCTTTCATCTCCGAGATAGTACACAATGTTATTTTCTTCCTTAAAGTATTCAGTTTGGGTTGGATTTCCCAATAACTTATCTACCTCTTCACTCGTCATTCCATTTAACTTATAATGTTCTAACAAGTCATCTACCATATATACTCTTTCCTCGGGTTTATTTAACCATCTTTCAGTTGAAAAATTTGATTTATACTCATTTAAACCAAGCATAATACCACACCAAAGTGGTAAAATAGAACATAGTAAGGAAAGGGGTTTAAATTGAATTTTGGCCTTCTCTTTAATCTTAGTACGCTTATAAAGGAACAATTGAAACAACAACAAAAAAATGAATGGTAGAAGTATTGCTGATAAACTCACAATATTATATGTAGGACGAATCCAATAAATATATAAAAGATATCCCGAATAAAGAAATAAATACAAGACAATATACAAACTAAAAAACTTTCTAGCTACCATTCAACCACTCCTTATTACAACTAAAAAATTTGGTGCTTTTCTTCGAGATTGGGGCGCTAATCCTCCTTCTAGAAAAGCGCCCGTTTAGTGAAAATGTTAGAAATGACCAGATTGCTTAGTTGGAGATTTCAACGCAGAAAGCAGTTTGACGCACAAGCCTGCCAACAGTGAAAGTAATGTGTACAATATTAACCAAAACCAAAGAAGTGAATGCAGTATCGTTAGGTTTGCTATAATAGAAATTAGTGCTACCAAAATTGGCGCCAAATAAATATTTTTAAAGATAAAGTATCCGATTATTCCAATCAAAATTGAAGCCACTGGAAACGTAAACATAACTAATGTAATAAACAAACCCACTTTTATCCTCTCCCTTCACTACCTAAATTTATATACAGTAGCAAGAAATGCATTTTGTTAAATAATTGCATCCATTCTTGTTCAACAATCTGACCGTTTGTGTAATAAAAAGTATTATAAATTGAACTTTTAAACCAACTTTAATATACATTTAAATGGTTCACTCCCAAAAAGGTCATTCATTTATTTTTTATACTATATATGGTATTGGAACAGTGGAATAATTACTATATATTGTGTTTTTTGAATTCCCCTTTTTAGAAAACTTCCTTTTTGGGGACTAACCATTTAAATTAATTTTAATTCTACACGATAATTCGGGGACTTAAAATATAAATTATATAAATATGACTTCTCTTAGTCACGACTTAGCTTTCTATTCCGCATTTCATACTATTAGTAAAGTACTAGTTTTCTAATATTGCAAAGATGTGTTAATATAAGAGACAAGTAGGAAACGTTGCAAGGAGGGAAATCAAATGACTAGTAAAAATCCTTCAAAAGAAATCATTTCATCCATATTAAATTCGTCCAAAACAATTGCTGTCGTAGGACTTTCAAACAACCCAGAACGGACTTCTTATCAAATTTCTAAAGCAATGCAGGATGCAGGGTATAAAATCATTCCCGTTAATCCGAATGTCAACGAAGTTCTTGGAGAAAAATCTTATCCTTCTTTAAGTGACATTGAAGAAAAGATAGATATTATCAATGTCTTTAGACGATCTGAATTTTTACCGGCTATTGCTAAAGAAGCTACCAACATCGATTGTAATGTGTTTTGGGCGCAACAAGGCGTAACCAACGATGAGGCATATGAAATTTTGACAGAACGAGGATACACGGTAATTATGGATTTATGTATAAAAGTTGCACAAGCCGTCTTAGTATAAAATATAATCCAATTTGTTATGATAATGGGATGACATTTTTAGTCATCTCTTTTTATCGTGAAGAATGGAATTGACAAAAGTAATTGATTATTGATGATATAAGCGTATAATATTTTAGAAGATGAGAAAGTTGAATACTTTCTACCCGCTCACTAGCTACGAAGCTGGGGGTTTTGGAACTGAATGTTTTTCTCACCTCTAGATTTATTGGGCAGTTAATGAAAGTCACATCTTGTAGTTGTAAGTGCAAATTTAGTTCCGACTAAGGCTTGGGTGATGCCTTAGTTATCAAATACAAATGTATGATTGTTTTTTTATTGTTTTAATTAAAGGAGTCGATGATCGATTGGTTGATGCTTCATTAAATTACACAGAAGAGTCGATTCAAGTACTAGAAGGTCTTGAAGCGGTAAGGAAAAGACCTGCAATGTACATTGGTTCGACTGATATAAAAGGTCTACATCATTTAGCATATGAAATAATTGATAACGCAGTTGACGAAGCGCTTGCTGGATATGGAAATGAAATACATGTTAAATTACATAAAGATAATAGTATTTCTATTAGTGATAATGGGAGGGGTATCCCAACAGGAATTCATGAAACAGGAAAACCGACTACAGAAGTTATTTTTACGGTTCTCCATGCAGGTGGGAAGTTTGGACAAGGTGGATATAAAGCAAGTGGTGGATTACATGGTGTCGGTGCTGCAGTAGTTAATGCATTATCTGAATGGCTTGAAGTAACAACGTACCGTAATGGTGAAAAATATTACCAGCATTTTAAAGATGGCGGAAAACCTTCTACCACATTGGAAAAAAAAGGTGACACAAAAAAATCGGGTACAACTATTCGATTTAAACCTGATCCGAAAATTTTTTCGGTAACTGAATTTAAAACAGAAACAATTGCAGAAAGGTTGAGGGAATCAGCTTTCCTCTTTCAAGGATTAAAAATTACGTTAACGGATGAACGCACAAATAAAGAGGAAGTTTTTGACTTTGATGAAGGGTTAGTCTCTTTTATCCATTATTTAAACGAGGGAAAAGATGCATTCCATGATGTAATATCATTTAGTGGTGAGCAGAACGGAATTGAACTTGATTTTGCATTTCAATTTAGTGATAGTTATGTAGAAAATATGCACTCCTTCGTGAATCATGTCCGTACAAAAGATGGTGGTACCCATGAAGTAGGTGCCCGTGCAGCTATAACAAGGACATTTAATGAATATGCAAGAAGGAACGAATTTCTTAAAGAAAAAGATAAGAATTTAGACGGGAATGATATTCGTGAAGGCTTAACTGCTATTGTGTCTGTGAGAGTACCTGAAGAATTATTACAATTTGAAGGACAGACAAAAGGTAGACTTGGTACAACGGAGGTAAGATCCGTTGTAGATGCGATTGTCTCTGAAAAATTAGCATATTTTTTAGAGGAAAACGGTGATACTGCTAAGAAACTACTTGATAATGCTCTTCGGGCAAAAGATGCTCGTGAAGCCGCTCAAAAGGCTAGAGAAAATGCTAGAAATGGAAAGAAAAGAAAACGAAGCGAAACATTATTAAGCGGGAAATTAACACCCGCGCAATCACGTGATACGTCTAAAAATGAACTGTATTTAGTAGAGGGAGATTCAGCAGGTGGTTCTGCAAAACAAGGTAGAGACCGTGTGTTCCAAGCAATTCTTCCACTAAGGGGGAAAGTAATTAATACAGAAAAAGCAAAACTGGATGATGTCATGAAAAATGAAGAAATCTCTACAATTATTCATACCATTGGAGCTGGAGTAGGCGCTGACTTTAACGTAGAGGACGCTAGATATGATAAAGTGATTATTATGACAGATGCTGATACAGACGGTGCACATATTCAGGTATTATTACTGACGTTTTTTTACCGTTATATGCGTCCGCTTATTGAGGCGGGGAAAGTTTATATTGCATTACCACCACTATATAAAATTTCCAAAGGTAAAGGGAAAAAAGAACAAATTGTCTATGCCTGGGAAGAAAGTGAAATGGAAGAAGCAGTAAAGAAATTCAAAAATGGCTATACGATTCAACGTTATAAAGGACTAGGAGAAATGAATGCGGATCAGCTGTGGGACACAACAATGAACCCTGAAACGAGAACATTAATTCGAGTGACACTAGATAATGTTGCACAAGCAGAAAGAAGAGTAACAACATTAATGGGAGATAAAGTATCTCCGCGTAGAACTTGGATTGAAGAAAATGTAGAGTTTGGCTTAGAAGAAGATGAAAATATACTGGAAAAGTAAGACGAGAAGTTGTAAAGGAGAATTTTTATGTCTCAATTGAAGCAATATGTTGATTTACCGCTGGAGGACGTTATTGGTGATCGTTTTGGAAGATACAGTAAATATATTATCCAAGACCGAGCGATACCAGATGTACGAGATGGGCTTAAACCAGTACAACGTCGTATATTGTATGCAATGCACGTAGATAAAAATACACATGAAAATAATTTCAGAAAAGCAGCCAAAACCGTTGGAACCGTTATTGGTAACTATCACCCACATGGAGATACATCTGTTTATGATGCAATGGTACGCTTAAGTCAAGATTGGAAAATGCGTTACGAATTAGTAGAAATGCATGGAAATAACGGAAGTATTGATGGAGATCCTCCTGCAGCGATGCGTTATACTGAGGCAAGACTTTCAAAAATTACAGGTGAGTTACTTGACGACATCGAAAAGGATACAGTTGACTTTATTCCTAACTTTGATGATACAAATAAAGAGCCACTTGTTTTTCCAGCTAAACTTCCTAATCTCTTATTGAATGGTTCCACCGGTATATCTGCTGGCTATGCTACAAATATTCCACCACATAATATCCAGGAAGTTATCGATGCTGTTATTATGAAAATTGATAAACCAACCGTAACTTTAGATGATCTTATGACTAAAATTAAAGGACCAGACTTCCCTACAGGTGGAATTGTTCAAGGTCTTGATGGAATAAAACAAGCTTTTGAGACTGGAAAAGGTCGAGTAGTTGTTCGAGGTAGAGCAACAACTAAAAAAATGCGGGGCAATCGAGAACAGATTGTCATTGAAGAAATTCCTTATGAAGTAAATAAAGCAAATCTTGTCCGAAAAATAGATGAATTACATGCAGAACGAAAAGTGGAAGGGATTGCGGAAGTAAGGGACGAAACGGATCGTTCAGGCTTGCGTATTGTTATCGAGTTGAAAAAAGATGCTGATAGCAAGGGGATACTAAACTATTTATATAAAAATACGGACCTACAAATTATCTATCACTATAATATGGTAGCTATTCAGGATAAAACTCCGAAATTATTGCCGTTGACTGAAATTTTGGATGCATATATAACACACCAAAAAGAAGTAGTAACACGTCAAACAAGATACGATCTTAATAAAGCAAATGACCGTGTTCATATTGTAAATGGATTAATTAAAGCTATTTCTATTTTAGATGAACTTATCCAAACCATTCGTAACTCTAAAAATAAGGCTGATGCGAAACAAAATATCATTCGACAATATGAATTTTCGGATTCTCAAGCTGAAGCAATTTTAGCATTACAACTATACAGATTAACGAACACAGATATCACAATCCTTAAGGAAGAAAAAGTAGAATTAGAAGAAAAAATTAAAAAGTATGAAGAAGTTTTAGCAAAACCTAAAGTGTTGTTAAATGAAATAAAAAAAGAGTTGCGAAGAATTAAACGTACGTATGGGGATGAAAGAAGAACAACTATCGAAGAGGAAATTGAAGAAATTAAAATCAATATCGAAGTAACGGTACCGAGTGAAACTGTACTTGTTTCCATTACTAAAGAGGGGTATATTAAACGAACAAGTTTGCGATCATATGCCGCTTCAAACAAAGACGATTTAACAATTAAGTCATCTGATAATCTTGTAAGATTATTGGAAATGGATACAACCGACTATGTATTAATCTTTACGAATACGGGGAAATATATTTCAGTTCCAGTTCACGAATTACCTGATATAAGATGGAAAGATACCGGGGTACACTTATCCAATTTAACAACTTTTGGTTCAGATGAACGTATTGTTCAATGTATTCCTGTTCGCGAGTTTACAAACGATAAATATTTATTATTTTTAACAAAACAAGGAATGATTAAAAAGACAGAATTAGAGGTTTATCAATCACCCAGATACTCTAGAAGTTTAATTGCCCTAAATTTGAGAGAAGACGATGAAGTAGTCAATATATTTGAAACAAATGGAAAGCAAGATATCTTTATTGCGACAAATCGAGGGTATGGATTATGGTTTAATGAATCCGAAGTTTCACCGGTTGGTCAGAGGGCTTTAGGAGTAATTGCCATCCAATTAAAAGAGTCAGACTATGTTGTAAACGGACAAATCATCGATGAAACAATTTCTGATTTATTTCTTGTTACACAGCGTGGTGCATGTAAACGAATGAAAATTAATGCGTTTGAGAAAACTGCAAGAGCAAGGCGTGGTGTTCATATGCTACGAGAATTAAAAGCAAAGCCTCATCGGATTGTAGGATTTTATACGATTTCTCAGGAAGAGGAAATAAGTTTAGTAACAGATAAGGAAAAAAGGATCGAAGTAGTACCATATGGTTTACCAATCAGTGATCGAAACAGCAATGGCTCCTTTATAATCGATGCAGATGAAGAAGGAATCGTTCAATATACAATAATAGAAGCAGAATATGATATTCCATTTAACGAATAATAATAGGCTATTCTGAAAGTATGCCAAGAAAAGGTAGGGGAAGAATTAAAGAATATTTCATCTCTTACCTTTCATTTATTTCTTTAATGTTTATATGCATGACTGTGGAGTGATAATAGAGTTGTCCCTTTAAAATGCTAGATTGTGATTAATTTGTAAATGCGAACTTGTGATGGTTATTAAAATTACCAGTATCTAAAATAAAAAAGAATAAAGGTAAATAAAATAATCGGTGCCTACGTAAATAGGCTCTTTTTTATGTAATAAAAAGGGATTGAGAAACGACCTTTATTGATTAGAGCCGGTAGTTATTGGAAATACTTGTGATAAGATCACACGGAAATGAGTTGAGCAACTCCATGTCTTTTTTTAAAAAAAATAAAGGAATGCCGTCCTTTGTTAATAAAGGTATCAATCCCCTTTTTCCTTCGCTTGAGGATAACATTAAATATATATGTGAAGCTTTTAACAATACAGATGATTTAAAAATGAGGAAAGTGACTTTCCATGAAAAACAGGGAAAATTGTTCTATTTAGAGGCAATGACCGATCCAAAGATAATTGAACACAGCTTTCTAATTCCATTGACAGAGGCTGATGAGTGTGATGATCTAAGAAACGTTATTACAAATGTTGGATTTAATACATCGACCAACTTAAATGATGCAGTTTCTGCACTGTTAATGGGAAGCTGTGCCCTTGTATTAGAAGGGGAAAAAGAGACTTATTTATTCAACACACCTCAGATGAATACTCGTGCGCCCGATGAACCTGAAAATGAAAAAGTTGTGAGAGGTTCCCATTTAGGTTTTGTAGAAAGTCTCGATATTAATATGAATCTGATCAGGCAACGGGTTAAAAATCGCCAGCTCATGATTAAATATTATGAGTTAGGGATGGAATCAAATAGAAAAATGGCGATTGTTTACATGAATCAACTGGCGAATCCTTCATTGGTTGAGGAAATAGAAAAGAGAATCCTGTCCATTTCAATGGATTCAATTATCGCTCCTGGGTATATTGAAGAATGCATAGAAGAACATCCAATGTCACCGTTTCCGCAAAACCTCTATACCGAACGACCTGATCGTTTGGAGGCTCACTTGATGGAGGGAAGGGTAGCCATTATGACTGAGGGAAGTACGGATGCAATTATAATGCCTGTCACATTTTTTTCTTTTTTTCAGTCCCCGGATGATTTCAATAACAGATTTTACGAAGGTTCCGTTTTTCGCCTGTTAAGATTATTCAGTTTTTGGGGGACGCTTACCTTTCCACCTTTATACATCGCGGTGGTCGGTTTTCACTTTGAAATTATTCCGTATGATATGGTAGTCATTGTGAAAGGTTCGATAGAAAATGTCCCGTTTCCACCCTTTGTTGAAGCACTAGTCATGGTTATTACGATTGAATTAATACGCGAGGCGGGACTTAGGCTTCCAACACCGATAGGCCAGACGATCGGTATCGTCGGAGGTCTGATTATCGGTGAAGCAGTAGTCAACGCAGGTTTGGTATCGAACGTGATGGTTATTGTCATTGCTCTAACTGCGATCATGTCATTTACCATTCCTGCCTATGAGATGGGGAACACCATACGAATATTATTATTTCCAACCATGATTGCGGCAGCAACGCTCGGATTTGTCGGAATTGTAGTTTCTCTTATGTTCATTATCATCCATATGTGTAAATTGCAATCCTTTGGGACGCCATATATTACGCCTTTAGCCCCTTTGAATATAAAGGGGTTAAAGGATGCTTTAGTCCGTTTTCCAATCTGGTCAATGAACAAACATTCTAAAGATGTACATGCGCAGCTACCCCTTAAACAAAGATCATCAAGGGAGTGGGATAAGAATGATCGGTAATAAAGAAATCACCCAGTTTCAATTGCTATTTGTATTAATCCACTGCCAAATCGGAGTAGGTATTATTACTTTACCTAATGAAATATTTTTGAAGGCAAAGGGAGACAGTTGGATGTCAGTCTTGTTGGCGGGTATCATTATTCAAATTACAATCTTTATTTTCGGAGCCTTAATGAAGCGTTTTCCATCAAGTAATTTGTATGGCATCATCCAATTTCTTTTTGGAAAAGGCTTCGGAAAAATGATTGTCATTCTGTATAGTATATACTTTATGATTCTTGGAGGATTTTTCTTGGCAAAGTTTGCCGTTATTCTTAGGGCCTGGATGATGCCAACGACACCCAAATGGTTATTGGTCGGTCTGATAGTGATGATAGCGGTTTATATCGTTAAAGAAAATCTTCAGATAATGGCTCGTTTCTTATTTATTTCCTCTATTACTCTCATAGGTTTTATAGGGTTCTCTATATACTCCTTAAAAGAGGCAAACTTTACATATATATTACCAATTGGAAATACGGGGGTGGTGCCTATTATGAAGGGAATTCCAACTACTTTATTTTCATATCAAGGATTTGAATTTTTGCTTCTCATCTACCCTTTTGTTCAATCGGATCAAAAGGGATTGGTGAAAGTGGCAACGATAACCAATATTATTGTTACACTTTTTTACACATTCATAGTTATGATAAGCCTGCTTTTTTTTAGTCCGAACGAATTGAAAATTGTACCTGAACCAATGTTATACTTAGTCAAAGCATTCACTTTCAAAATCATTGAAAGACCGGACTTGCTTTTCACATCGATGTGGATTGTACTGGTGGCTACAACAATTATTATCGTACTTTACGCCTCCTCCCTTGGGTTATCATTCGTCATGAACTCAAATAAAAGGAGTATTTACGTTTTCATTGTCGCGGGAATAAGCTTTTTTTTGGCAATGAGCGTTTATGGGGTTTATGAGATTGATTCTGTATCCAGGATTTTTAATCCATTTATCATTCTTTTCGCTATTGGCTTCCCGATCTTACTTCTTCTCATTGCAATCATTTTCAACAAGAAGGAGGTGGAAAACAGCGGATGATTGGTCGATTACCTTTTATATGGGCTACTTTTTTAGCAGTAATACTCGCCGGATGCTGGGATGAGCGCTTATTAAAAGAACATAGTTTAGTCTTATCCATTGGATATGACTTGGGAACCGACGAAACAATAATTAAAACGGTTACCTTTCCACAAGAAAGTAGTGGAGACCCACAGCAAAATTCACCTGCAACTCAAAGTAATGTGATAACGACAACCGGCGACACGGTGAAAGATGCTGAAAATCAATTAGATCGGCTCATTCCTGAAAAATTTGACAGATCGAAAGCAAAAGTTATATTATTAGGTGAAAGTTTAGCGGCCAATGGAATATTTTCAACTTTGGATTCAATCTATCGTGATTTAAGAGGCCCATTAAATGCTTCGGTGGCTATCGTTAAAGGAACGGCAAAAGATGCCTCGAATTTAAAGGTAAATTACTCCCGTCCTATTAGTGATTTTTATTCAGAGCTTCTCATTAGTGCCGGGGAAAGCGGTCTTACAAAGAATGAAAATGTACAATCAATTTGCCCGATTATTTTATCGGATGTTAAAGATATAGTGGTGCCTTACATCCGTGTTACAGAAAATAGTAACATGGCAATAGTGGATGGAGTGGCATTATTTTCCGGTGATAAAATGACTGGAAAATTAAATATAAAGGAAAGTTCCATGTTACTTATTTTAGCCGATCAAACGGCAAAAGGAACAAAAATGAATTTGAAAGTCAGTAGCGATAAGGAAAAACACGATAAAAATTTTGTGGACTTTGTTATACGAAAAACGAAAAGAAAACTCAACGTATACACAGATAACGATGAGATTAAAGCGAATATAGACTTGACCCTCCAAGTGGAAATTGATGAATTTTCAAGTGATCAGTTGTATAGTGAAAAAAAAGCGAAAGCCTTATCCAAAGAAATAGAAAAAAAGCTAAATGAACTTGCAGTAAAGACAATAGCAAGCATACAAGAGGCAAACAATGATTCACTCGGTTTGGGCGAGAAAGTGAAAGCTTATCATCATTCCATATGGGAAAAAATTGACTGGGGTGAATCTTATCCGAAGGTTCCTATTGAAACAACATTTAATGTTGAAATCCTGAAGCATGGTATTCTTAATTAGAAAATACAATTCAGGCCTTAAATAAGCCGATGTATGTAGGCGAACTGTTAGGTCATTTTTTCTTTAGTAAAAGTTCAGATTATGATTATCTGAACTTTTTTGGCAGGTAGGAAAGTATAAAACTTTCTTGACTCGCATAAGTGCAACTAAGGCTTGGCGATAAGCCAAGTTTTCTAATCTTCTTTTGTTATTTCCTCGATAATTTTTCGTCATATATATAAATACTTTTACTTTATCATATAGTAAAGAAGTTGGAGGGAAAAAGTACCATATTATAAATAAGATCACAAGATTTCCTATTTGTTATGTATTTCATTATGTTTCGCGCTGGGGCGCTATTCAACCCCTCTTAACTTAATTGCTTTATTTACTTCTCTTTTTAAAATCTAATAAACTTCTTCTTATTCTCGTTCTCGATTTACATCGTTTTTGAAAAAGACTTAACGAGTTGATGGCAACTCAATGTAAGCACTTTTTTATATGATGAAAATATGATACGCTAAATTTATAGATTTAGTTCTTAAATGTTTTTCATACAAAAATATATTATTTTTGTGAAATGATGTAACTTAAATTTTAATGAATAATGTCTAAGGAGTGATAATGTGAATTTTGAACTTTCAAAAGAACAAGAAATGATCCGAAATATGGTGAGAGATTTTGCAGAAAACGTAATTAAACCACGAGCAATTGAAATTGATACGGAAGCCAAATTTCCGGAAGACATTTTTAAGCAAATGGGAGAACTAGGTTTAATGGGTATTCCCTTTCCTGAAAAGTATGGTGGAGCGGGCGGAGATACGATTTCTTATGCACTTGCTGCAGAAGAAATTGCCAGAGTCTGTGGCAGTACTGGTTTAAGTTATGCTGCAGCTGTTTCACTGGGGGCAAGTCCACTTTATATGTTCGGTACCGAAGAACAAAAACAACAATATTTGGTACCTCTTGCAGAAGGTCGTGCACTTGGAGCCTTTGGTCTTACAGAACCTAATGCTGGATCAGATGCCGGTGGTACAATGACTACTGCAGTAGAAGATGGAGATTATTATGTTATTAATGGGGAAAAATGCTTCATCACAAATGCAAGCTTTGCTAAAAACTTAATTATTACAGCTGTAACAGGTAAAAATGAAAAAGGACGTTCTATTATATCCTCTATCATCGTTCCGACAAACACGGAAGGTGTTACGATAACTAGTAATTATGACAAAATGGGGGTTCGAGGATCTGATACGGCTGAAATTGTATTAGACAATGTTCGGGTACCAAAAACAAATCTATTAGGTGATCCAAAAGATGGATTCAAACAATTTTTATCAACCTTGGATGGGGGACGCATTTCTATCGGTGCTCTTGGTGTTGGAATTGCCCAAGCATCATTAGATAAAGCGTTAAATTATGCAAAAGAAAGAAAACAATTTGGTAAACCAATCTCTTCCTTTCAAGCAATTCAATTTAAATTGGCTGATATGGCAATGGAAGTGGAACTCTCCAGAAACATGGTATTAAAAGCAGCTTGGTTAAAAGATAATAATAAACCGTTTTCTAAAGAAGCGGCTTATGCTAAATTATTTGCCACAGAAACAGCCGTTCGTGCGGCGGATCAAGCGATTCAAATTCATGGTGGTTACGGATATATGCGCGAATATGAAGTTGAACGATATTTACGTGATGCCAAATTACTTGTTATCGGTGAAGGAACATCCGAAATCCAACGATTAGTAATTGCTAGGCACTTAGGCTGTTAATTTTTATTTGAAGAGGTTGGGATATTTATAATACGATCAACTTTGGCTACGTAAGTGATGTCGATTTCCAAAGCGCATGCTAGGTACTTGCTATAAGTGCGTGTTCAAAATGGACCAAGAAGTTCGAGGCGGCGCAGTTTCGAGCAGCGGAATGTATGCATTTAGATACATAAGTAGCGGAGAAACAAGCATTCGTGCGAAATTCGCGGTGTCATTTTTACCGGATTTTTTGAACATCCTCTATAATCAAATTTCTTAGATAAATACATTTATCCCACCTCTTAATTATTATTGTTAAATATTAGGAACAGGAGAGCGTATATGATAAAGAAAATACTCATTGCAAATCGGGGAGAAATTGCTGCTCGAATTATCCGGACATGTAAAAAAATGGCCATAGCGACTGTTGCTATATATTCAGAAGCGGATGAATTTGCTCCATATGTAAAAATGGCAGATGAAGGATATCTGATAGGTCCTCCACGTGTTAATGAAAGTTATATGAATATGGAAAAAATAATACAAATAGCTAAAGAAGCTGATGTCTGTGCGATTCATCCTGGTTATGGACTTTTGAGTGAAAATAGTGAGTTTGCAAGAAAGTGTAAGGAAGCAAATATTATTTTTATCGGACCATCTGCGAACATTATAGAGAAAATGGGCGATAAAATTACAGCAAGGAAATTGATGAAACCAGCTGGTGTCCCTGTGATCCCTGGAACAGAAGGAGCTGTAAAAACAGTTGCAGAAGCAAAGGAAGCCGTTAAACATATAGGGTATCCTGTAATGTTAAAGGCTTCAGCAGGTGGTGGCGGGGTAGGGCTTCAAACCGTTTCAAATGAAGAAGAGCTAGAAAAGACGTTTGAGAATAATTCAAAACGTGCGGAATCACTTTTTGGCGATGGTTCCATGTTTATCGAAAAACAACTTGAGAATGCTCGTCATATAGAGGTGCAAGTTTTAGCCGATGAACACGGCAATACAGTTCATCTGTTTGAACGAGAATGCTCCATTCAACGAAGAAACCAGAAAGTTATTGAAGAAGCTCCTGCCACAATTTTATCTGAAAAAACTCGCAACTTAATGGGTGAAGTTTCTGTTAAGGCGGTCAAAGAATTAGGATATACAAATGCTGGGACGATAGAGTTCTTGGTAGATTCAGAAGAACAGTTTTACTTTTTGGAAATGAATACTAGAATTCAAGTAGAACATCCTATAACAGAAGAAATTACCGGTATTGATCTCATCGAACAGCAAATTAATATCGCAAGTGGTAAAATACTAGATATGAATCAATCTGACATTATCCATAATGGTCATGCAATTGAAGCGAGAATTTATGCTGAAGATCCTAAAAACTTTTTCCCATCACCTGGTAAAATCACACAATACGAAGAGCCAGTGGAAAAATATATTCGCATAGAATCTTCCGTAAGAAACGAAAGTAATGTCACGCCATTTTATGACCCAATGATAAGTAAATTAATTGTTACTGGTGAGTCTAGAGAAGAAGCTATCTTGCGCTTGAAAGAAGCATTGGGAAACTATAAAATTGAAGGTATTAAAACAAATATACCTATGCTTATTAGAGTAGTAAATCATGAACAATTTAAATCCGGTAATACACCGACTAATTTCGTACAAAATTTTTTAGCAGATAAGAAAGTATAAAACTTTCCTACTGCATAAGTGCTTTCGCCAAGGCTTGGCGATAAGCCAAGTTTTCTAATAATTATTGATGGAGGCGTTATAAATGTCTGAAATAAAAGCTAGTATGGCTGGAAATATGTGGAAAATTGTAGTTAAAGAAGGGGATAAAGTAGAGGCTGGTGATGATGTCGCAATTTTAGAATCAATGAAGATGGAAATTCCTATATCTACGGAACAATCCGGAATTATAAAAGAGATTAAAGTAAGGGAAGGGGATTTTATCAACGAAGGAGATGTTATCGCAGTTATTGAATAGTAGTGAAGGAGGGGAATTAACGATGTCTACTCTCATTTCCTTTAAGATAGAAAACGAACATATTGGTATTATCACGTTAAATCGATTAGAAGCGGCAAATGCGTTATCGCTACAATTATTAAATGAATTGAATGAAATTATTAGAAAAATAGAAAATAATAATTCCATTCGTTGTGTAATAATTACTGGAGCAGGTAATAAAGCTTTTTGTGCCGGTGCAGATTTAAAAGAGCGTAGAGGAATGACTGAAGACGAGGTTATTAAAACTGTTACATACATAGGTGAGACAATATCAAATGTAGAAAAGTTGCACATGCCTGTCATTGCAGCTATAAACGGTGTTGCATTTGGAGGCGGGCTTGAGCTTGCCTTAGCTTGTGACATCAGAATTGTTGCAAGTCACGTAAAAATGGGATTAACAGAAACATCTTTAGCCATTATTCCCGGTGCAGGAGGTACCCAGCGGCTTCCTAGACTTATCGGTACTGGACAAGCTAAACGGTTAATTTATACAGCGATGTCAATTGAAGCAGATGAAGCATATAAAATTGGTCTGGTGGAGCTGGTAGTGAAGCCTGAAAATTTACTGCAAGAAGCGAAGCAACTTGCAGTAAAAATCGCTTCAAATGGACCGATTGCTGTTAAATTGGCTAAAGAAGCAATCAATAAGGGAATCGAAACAGATCTAAATTCTGGTTTAAATATTGAGCATCAATGCTATAAACAAACAATCCCAACGGAAGATAGATTAGAAGGTTTACAAGCTTTTAGAGAAAAAAGAAAACCTAATTATAAAGGGATATAAATTAGGAGGAGTCCTATGTCTTATATAAATGAATTTCAAAAAAGAACAGATAAAATAAAACAAGGTGGAAATGAAAAATACCATAAAGCCAACAGTGAGAAAGGTAAACTATTTGTTCGAAGACGATTAGAACTTTTATTTGATGAAGATATAGAAATAGAAGATGGATTTTTTGCTAATTGCATGGAGGATGACCTACCATCCGATGGTGTAGTTACTGGAATAGGTAAAATATATGGACAATCAGTCTGTGTAATGGCAAATGATTCGACAGTTAAAGCGGGCTCATGGGGTTGGCGTACAGTTGAAAAGATTATCCGAATCCAAGAAACAGCATTAAATCTAGAAATTCCAATGCTTTATTTAGTTGATTCCGCTGGTGCTAGAATTACGGATCAAATAGAAATGTTTCCGAGTCGTCGCGGAGCAGGACGTATTTTTCATAACCAAATCAAACTTTCTGGTCGCGTACCGCAAATTTGTTTACTGTTTGGCCCTTCAGCTGCAGGTGGAGCATACATCCCAGCATTTTGTGATATTGTTGTCATGGTGGAAGGGAATGCTTCGATGTATTTAGGATCGCCACGTATGGCTGAAATGGTAATCGGTGAAAAGGTAACATTAGAAGAAATGGGTGGAGCAAAAATGCATTGCTCCGTATCTGGTTGTGGTGATGTTTTGGTAAAATCCGAAGAAGAAGCAATTTCCTATGCACGCAAATATTTAAACTATTTCCCACAAAATTACAAATTGAAGCCTAAAACAATCGCTACTAAAGAAGCAAAACAGTTTGAGAAATCGATTAAAGATATTATTCCAGAAAATCAAAATGCTGCGTTTAATATGTATGATCTAATTGATCGTTTTATAGATGAGGATAGTTTCTTAGAGATTAAGAAATTATTTGCTCCAGAATTAATTACGGGTCTAGCAAGAATTGAAGGAAGAGTTGTAGGAATCATCGCTAACCAACCAAGAATGAAAGGTGGCGTTTTATTCCCGGATTCTGCTGATAAAGCTGCAAAATTTATTCAGTTATGCGATGCATTTAATATTTCATTATTGTTCTTAATGGATGTTCCCGGTTTCATGATCGGAACAAAGGTAGAACAGCAAGGAATTATAAGGCATGGAGCAAAAATGCTTGCAATGATGAGTGAGGCTACTGTACCAAAAATTTCTGTTGTAGTTAGAAAAGCATATGGTGCTGGTTTATATGCAATGGCAGGACCGGCTTTTGAACCAGATGCAACACTTGCATTTCCATCAGCACAAATCGCTGTCATGGGGCCAGAGGCTGCGATTAATGCAGTCTATGCAAATAAAATAGCTTCTCTACCAGAGGAAGAACGTGCCGCTTTTGTGAAAGAAAAACAACAGGAGTACAAGAATGATATCGATATTTACCGTTTAGCATCTGAAATGGTAGTTGATGCGATTATTGATCCAGATAAAATTCGAAAAGAACTTTCTACTAGATTCAGAATGTATGAATCAAAACAAGTAAATTTTACACATAGAAAACATGGGGTATATCCTGTTTAAATCGAAAGTTAATTATAGGGGTGTTTAACAAGTCAATAAGTGGAAAAGGTCTCTACACTTATTAACTGCTTAAGCACCCTATTTACATAATAAATTAACGATAATTTTATTATGTAAACTAACAAGCAAAAAAATGTTAAATAATCGTAAACAATGTTATTCTTATAGCAATGCTGAGGATAGAAGGGTGAGAGTTTGAATGGATGAGCGTTTATTTCGTGACGCAATGGGAAAGTTTGCAACAGGTATAACAATTGTGTCGATAAATGACAACAATGAATATAAAGGGATGACCGTTAATGCATTTATGTCAATCTCGTTAAATCCAAAATTAATCGCAGTATCAATAGATGAAGATGCCAGAATGTACGCTGAATTGAAAAACACGACTAAATTTGGTGTGAGTATATTGAAAGAAGAGCAAAGAGAGTTATCGATGATTTTTGCAAGACAAAAAGAGCAGGATCGTGAAATTGAATTTATTGAACAAGATGAAGTCCCAGTCATTAAAGATGCACTTGCGACATTGTCCTGTGAAGTTGATCAAACAGTTAAAGCTGGAGATCATTTAATTTTAATAGCCAAAGTAACTGATATTACAATTCAAGACGGGGAACCAATTCTTTATTATGGTGGTAAATACCGAACGATTAACCCAGATGATAATTTAGAAAATAGAAAATAAAGTATTTATCATACAACATCCGAACAAATACCATTTTTTTAATTCTGTATTTGTTCGGATTTCTTATTTTCCACTCTGAACCGTTGCTTTCCGCAGGCACGGCGGTCTACCTCCGACATCCTCGCGGAAAAACCGCCGCTATGGAGTCTTCAGATTGGCACATTTTTTCCGAAAACGGCACATCTTCCTTCAGATCGGCACATTATTTCTGAAAACCGGCACATTTCGCTTCAGATTGGCACATTATTTCTGAAAACGGCACATCTCGCTTTAGATCGGCACATTATTTCCGAAAACGGCACATTTCGCTTCAGATTGGCACATTATTTCTGAAAACGGCACATCTCGCTTCAGATTGGCACATTATTTCTGAAAACGGCACATCTCGCTTCAGATTGGCACATTATTTCCGAAAACGGCACATCTTGCTTTAGATCGGCACATTTTTTCCGAAAACGGCACATCTTGCTTCAGATCGGCACATTATTTCTGAAAACCGGCACATTTCGCTTCAGATTGGCACATTATTTCTGAAAACGGCACATCTCGCTTTAGATCGGCACATTATTTCCGAAAACGGCACATTTCGCTTCAGATTGGCACATTATTTCTGAAAACGGCACATCTCCTAATATCCTTTAAATATTCATCTAGAGTTTAGTTATGTTCAGCCACCATATTTATTTAGACTAGAAAAAGGGATGTTCTTCTCGTATAATGATAGATAGAAAGATATACAAAAGGGGAATGTTACGTTGAAAGTGGCACAGAAAAATATAACGACTATGAATGAAAGCCATTTTGCTTCACTTTATGATACGATGAAAAAAAATGGTGACCAAAAAAATGCTGAAAAAATAGTTGATTTATTTGAGAAAAAAGCAGAAAACCAATTTAATATTAGTTTTGCCGGACATTTTTCTGCGGGAAAATCTTCGATGATCAATTATTTATTAAGTAAAGATGTTTTACCTAAAAGCCCAATCCCAACCAGTGCAAACATTGTGAAAATCACATCTGGAGAAGGGGTAGCACGTGTTTTTTTTACAGAAGCAATTCCGGTTGAATACGATGAACCTTATGATATCGATATGATAAAAGATTATGCAATGGATAAGGATACAATTAAGCGGATCGAGATAAGTACAGCAGATAATATTTTACCCGAAAATTGTTCCCTTCTTGATACTCCGGGTATCGATGCAGCAGATGATGCGGATCGATTAATGACAGAATCTGCCCTCCATCTTGTGGATGTTTTATATTATGTGATGGACTACAACCATGTTCAATCCGAAGTAAATCTGTATTTCTTACAAGAAGTACAGAACAAACAAATTCCTTTTTACATTATTATAAACCAAGTCGACAAACATAATGAAAAGGAACTCTCTTTTGAACAGTTTGATTTTAATGTTAAACAAACGTTTGATCAATGGAACATTTACCCTGAAAAAATAAATTACTCTTCTGTTATTAATGAAAAGGCTCCACATAATCAAATTAAAGAAATTAAAACAGAATTGTTTACTCTATTAACAAATAACCTAACGGAATCAGGACGTTTGAACATAGCCATAAATGAAATAATTGAAGAACATAAAAAATTTCTTAAAGAACAATATGAAGATGCATTATCAGAACTAGTTCTTCCTCAAAAAAATGGATTCGATTTTAATACATTAAAAGAACTGGACAATAAAATTAGTGAAATTGATAACTTAATCAGTCGTTTTCGTAAAGAGTTTGAGGATGAAGTTAATCAAACCCTTAAAAATGCTTATTTGATGCCTGCTAAATTAAGAGATCAAGCAGAACTATATTTAGAATCACAACAAAAAGATTTTAAAATTGGCTTTTTTAATGCTAAAAAGAAAACAGAAGAGGAAAGACAACAACGGCTAAATAATTTTTTACACCCTTTACAAAAAACAATTGAAACGACAATTCAATGGAAATTAAGAGATAAATTCATTCAAATGCTTCGTGATTACCAGATTAATGATGAAGATCTGATGCAGAAAGCACAGCAAATTGGGCTAACCTATACACGTGCTGATTTACATGCCTTTATTAAAGCTGGTGCAACAATTAACGGAAATTATATATTAAATTATACAAACGATATTAGCAATGATATTAAAAATAAATTTAGACAGCAGGCAAATAGTTTACTTGCCCAAATAGAAAAAGTAACGGCAGATAAGTGGAATAAAGAAAAAGCAAAGTATATAGAAGAAAAACAAAAATATGAGGCTATGCAGCTTGTATCTGATAAAAAACTAAATTTAGATAAACAATTAGAGAAAAAGTTGGCTCGTATTGATGACCAGTTAGAAAATCCATCTAGTAATAAAGTTGATGAAATAGTTGGTGCACTTAAAGAAAGAAAAATTGTCATAAAAGAAAAAACACCGTCAATGAAACAAAATGACGAATCGAAAGATCAACGAGTTGAAACAATTCAGCCAGTTGAAGAAAAACAACATGTAACGAATATTTCTATTGATTCTATTATTGAAATAATAGAAAAAGTAACGAATGAAATTGAACATGTTGACGGATTTTCAACTATTATAACTGATCTAGAAGATAAAAAAGAACGTTTATACAACAGAGAATTGACGATTGCATTATTTGGTGCATTCAGTGCTGGAAAATCATCGTTTTCAAACGCATTATTTGGTGAACAAATTTTACCAGTCTCACCAAATCCAACTACTGCCGTAATTAGTCGTATTTCACCAGTTACTGATGAAAACAAGCATGGTACGGTCATCATAACATTAAAGGATGAGAAAACATTAGTCGATGATTTACGAGCCATTACAAAAGAGTTACAACCGGAAGGTAATAGCTTTAATGAGCTAATTGGATGGATTAAAGACAATCAACTATATGAACATCCTGAATTAACCAAAACCTATCAATCTTATTTACTTGCAGTTTTAAATGGATATGTCGAACGTAAAAATCAATTAGGTAAGACTGTACAAATCTCATTAGAGGAGTTTCCGGCTTTTGTAACTGATGAAACAAAAGCTTGTTATATTGAAGCAGTTGATCTTTACTATGATTGTGATTTAACTAGAAAAGGGATAACTTTAGTAGATACGCCTGGTGCGGATTCAGTCAATGCGCGACATACAAATGTAGCATTTGATTACATTAAGCAAGCTGATGCGATTCTATATGTCACTTATTATAATCATGCAATCACTAGTGCAGACAGAGATTTCCTCATCCAATTAGGTCGTGTTAAAGAAGCATTTGAACTGGATAAAATGTTTTTTATCGTAAATGCTTCTGATTTAGCGCAAGATGAGTCAGAATTAAAATTAGTATTAGATTATGTAGAGGGCCAACTTCTCCAATTTGGAATTAGGCATCCAAAAATTTTCCCTGTATCCAGTAAATTGTCATTGGAAGAAAAGGTTAATCAGATTAATCTAAATAATGAAATGAAACATTTTGAAAAAGATTTTTATACATTTATTGAAGAAGATTTAGCAGCTCTCACTATTCAAGCTGCAATGTGGGATATTAATCGTACAAAATTAACATTAGAGGGTTTTATAAATTCTGCAAATCTTGATCAAAATGTAAGAAAGCAACGTATTGACCAATTAAACGAACAACGACAAAAGATTAAAAACGTAATTGCGAATACAAATATTGATATTTCAAATGAAAGAATTATGGAACGAATCGAAAGACAATTACATTTTGTCTTAGAAAGGCTATATATTCGTTTTCATGATATGTTTTCAGAGCACTTTAATCCAACGACAATTACAAAGTCCGGAAGACAGGCAATTATCGAGCTTGAACATAATCGTAATGCATTTATTGATTATGTCGGTTATGAATTGCTGCAAGAGGTGCGAGCAGTGTCATTACGAATCGAAGCATATATGAAAGAATTATTAAAGAATACGTACGCACAGATTCAAGATGAAATTGAATCAATTGATCAAACACTCATTATTCCGAGCATATTAGATACTAATTTAGAAACTCCAGAATATAAGCAAGCGTTCATTGATACTGACATGAATATTTTCAATCAAGCACTTAAAACTTTTAAAAATACGAGATTGTTTTTCGAACAAAATGAGCGTGAAAAAATGAAAGATGCATTTTACGAACGATTACAACCTCTTGCAAAAGAGTATTTGGAACTGCAACAAAAAATAATGGAAAATGCTTATCAATCACAATGGGTTAATGAAGTAAATATGTTAAAACAACGGATTGAATTAGAACTTAATTCAATTTTAGATCAAAACATTAACGTATTAACAGACGTTGTAAATGTAAAAGAGTTAGAAGTTAAGCACAAAAACATTGGTTCATTATTAAATTCATTACAATAAGGAATGACAAGGTTGAAAAAAAATATTTTATTAGTTGATGGAATGGCATTACTTTTTCGTGGTTATTATGCAACTGCATATAGCGGCAACTTTATGAAGACAGCTGATGGTGTACCAACAAATGGGGTATATCAATTCTTACGCTATTTCTTAGATGGGATTAAAACATTTAATCCTAGTCATGTTATTTGTTGTTGGGATATGGGAAGTAAAACATTCCGGACAGAATTATATAGTGATTATAAAGCAAATCGGAGTAAACCTCCAGAAGAATTAGTACCACAATTTGATTTGGTAAAAGAAGTTGTTGAAGCATTTAAGTTACCAAATATCGGACTAGTCAACTACGAAGCTGATGATATTATTGGTTCAATTGCTAATCAGCATCATTCCAAACACAATATAGTTATTCAAACCGGAGATTTCGATATGCTTCAATTAGTCCAAGAAAACACTAAAGTAGCCATTATGAAAAAAG
Organism: Pseudogracilibacillus sp. SO30301A; assembly: GCF_037072025.1. Taxonomy (NCBI): domain Bacteria; kingdom Bacillati; phylum Bacillota; class Bacilli; order Caryophanales; family Bacillaceae; genus Pseudogracilibacillus; species Pseudogracilibacillus sp. SO30301A. Next base: position 22,830 of record NZ_JAXHDD010000036.1, read on the forward strand.
GAATCGGAAATTATGAAATATATGATCAAGATAATTTCTATGATAAAAGAGGTCTACACCCGCACCAAATTGTTGATTTTAAAGGATTTACTGGTGATTCAGCAGATAACTATCCTGGTGTAAAAGGAATCGGAGAAAAAACAGCACGTAAACTTTTACAAACGTATGGAGCAGCCGAAAGCATATTGGAAAATATCGCTCATTTATCTCAAGGTATACAAAATAAGTTGAATGAAAACATCGATATGTTTCATTTGTCAAAACAATTAGCAGAAATTAAATGTGATGTACCCATTGAATGTTATTTAGAAGATGCTTCTATAGATTTTAATGTAGAAGCAATTGAAACAAAAGTAAATCAATTAGGCATCAAATTCCATTCAATTGCTGATTATATTGCTTAAAGTGCGTGTTCAAAAGGAGGATAAAAAGGACCAAGAAGTTCGAGGCGGCGCAGTTCCCGTCAGCGGAATGTATGCATTTAGATACATGAGTAGCGGAGAAACAAGCATTCGTGCGAAATTCGCAGTGTCATTTTTACCGGACTTTTTGAACATCCTCTTAAAGTTTTATAACTGGAAATAAAAAGACTTATCCATTAAAATAATAACTATGCTATTTTTTAATGGGGGTTCAAGTATGATAACACTATATAAAAATCAAATTTCGAATGAGGATCTAGAACAGAAGTTAGAAAAAAATGCTACTGTTATTCTCGATGTTCGTGAAACGGAAGAGTATGCTCAGGGTCATATTCCTGGTTCTGTCCTTATTCCGTTAGGTCAACTGGAAAATCGTTGTGATGAATTAAATAAAGAACAAGAAATTTTTATTATTTGTCAATCTGGTGGCCGAAGTAATCAAGCATGTTTTATTCTAGAAGCAAATGGTTTTGAAGAAGTGTATAATGTCCTGCCAGGTATGGTCGGCTGGACTGGACCAATCGATTCAAATTTTTAATAACATAAAAGTTTTAAGTGTCTATTGATACTTAAAACTTTTTTTGTTTTTATTAGTGCGTATTCAAAAAGGAGGATAAAAAGGACCAAGAAGTTCGAGGCGACGCAGTTTCAATGTATGCATTTAGATACATGAGTAGCGGAGAAACAAGCATTCGTGCGAAATTCGCAGTGTCATTTTTACCGGACTTTTTGAACATTCTCTATTGAACAATTGAGAAGTTTTTTATTCTAATAATCCGAGCAATAAGTATTCACGGAACGAAATCACCCCATTTACGGATAAATTATGTTGTTTTTGAAACGTTCTAACTGCCTCTTCGGTCTTTACCCCATATATGCCGTTAATATCACCGTTATATAAACCAAGACCTTTTAATCGTCCTTGTACAAGTTGAACTAAGTTACCTTTAGATCCAACTGATAAATTTTTATATTCTCCTTCTCCAACGCCGGTGACTGGACCTTCAATACGAACCTCAGTCCCTATATCGATTATTTCAAATAGTTCTTCAACATCTTTGTTTTGCATACGAATACAGCCACTACTGACATTTTCGCCTATTAAATGAGGTTTATTTGTACCATGAATACCATAAACACCCCAAGGGACATTTAATCCTAACCATCTAGATCCAAAACCACCTCCCCAAGACTTTGACTTTTCAGTTATAATATATGTACCAATTGGGGAAGGGGACAGATCAGAACCAATAGCAATTGGATACCTTTTTATTACTTTATTGTTTTTATATACATCTAATTGCTTTTCTAATAAATCAATCTTCAAACTGTATTCAAACTTCTCTTCCGCATTTATTACGAATTGTGGTGAAATGATAAACCATTGTAAAAAAAGAAGGAAAATAATAATTTTTTTCATTTGTTTCCAGCCTTTTTCTGAAGTTAATTGTAGATTTCCATATAGTGTTGATTTTATGCATGTATGTTCACAACCAAGCTAAGCAAATTACGTCATTTTGAGCGATATGAGGAGGAGCATACATATCGACACTATAAGTATTATTGGATTCTTTGCATTTATAGCATGGTTTTTCGGTGCAATCTTCAAAAATATTTTTTTACAGAAACATGAAAGGGTTGTTAATGTTATAAAGGCACCATGTTTAGTGTATGCTCCCTAGAAAATGTACGTAAACTTGAGTAGATTAGTATAGAACTTAATCTGTCAAAGGTTCAGTTTATCAGGATGTCTCTAATAACGATGAAATTCATACTAGAACCAGAACCCTCCAAGTCTTGCACACACCGGGGCACACGTTAGGACATATTTTTCTCTGTACGAACCTGAAGAAGAAGTCCTTATTAGTGGAGATCTCTTGCACAGAAACGATATCGGTTGGTTAAACATCTTTCGTGAGGGTGTATCATCCATCCAACGATTTTTAGAAAGCATAGACCGACTGTCCTCACTCTGAATCAGAAAAGCATATTCAGGACATGGACCTGGAATAGATGATCCACTCGGTTCCATTGAGCTAGCAAGAAAACGGTTTAACAAGTGGCTAAAGAAGCCGGAAAAGTATATTGGCATGCTTGAAGAATTTTTGCATTATACTAATCATCAAAAATGGTTTGCGAAAAGAAGAAATTGATAATTATCTATTGAATTGTTGATGGTCTTAAGATTTCTCACGCAACGCTTTTTAGTTACAGCCAGAAGATTTTATTCAAGTTTTTAATTAATGAAATGATTCGTTCCGGAGCAGCGCACTAGCGCAATAATCACTTACTTGCGACCACTTAATACCATGTACCACAAAAGGAATGGATGGAGAAGAATATTAATTCCAAAAGATTGGATGGCTAAAATGTAGGGAATACATCCTGCATTTTGGTTTTAAATTAATATCTATTAAAGAAATTTTTATACAGGTCATTGATAAAAATAAAATCACTTAAAAAAATTAAAGAAATTAGTTTACAAAAGGAGTTTAAAGTTGAAAATAAAAGACTTTAGTATCACTACAATTTTTTTATCCATTATTTTACTACTTGCTTTTACACCGTTAGGATTTATCCATTTAGGTGTAATCAAAGCAACTATTATTCATATTCCAATCATTATCGCTTCTATAATTTTAGGGCCGAAAATAGGCGCTTTTTTAGGATTTATGTTTGGATTAACTAGTATCGCAATAAACACAATTACTCCAACACTGTTATCGTTTGCATTTTCACCGGCTATACCAGTACTAGGCACAAGTCAAGGGAGTTTTTGGGCGTTATTTATTGCAATTGTTCCGAGGATCATCATTGGATTTATTCCTTACTATATTTTTAAAGTTATTCGTAATGTGATAACAAAGAAAAAGACCAATAAAAAAGCTGCTTTGTTTTTAACTGGTTTACTAACAACTTTTATTCATACATTTCTAGTCATGGGGTTTATTTCTTTAATATTTCAAGACGCCTATGCTGAAGCTATTAATGCCAGCAGTACAAATGCAATTTATAAGGCCATTTTAACTGTATTTTTTACAAATGGACTTGCTGAAGCCATCCTTGCAGGTATTGTTACTATGACAGTGACACCAACATTATTGCAAGTATCGAAAAAGGAATAAAAGGATTAGAGCTTAAGTAAATTGGTAAAGACAATTAAAGGGTAAGCGGGAGACATCATTCTATTTAAACGGATATGCAAAAAAGAAGATGTTGAAATGTTTACTAAAGCATTCATGGATGAAGAGGATCACCATACGAATCCCGATGAATTGGGGAGACTGGTAGTTCAAGGATTGTTAACTGCTACATTACCGACAAAAGTTGGTGGAGATCAAAATGTACTTTGCTCGTACAATGAATTTTGAATTTTTTAGGCTATTTATTAATGAAGATAAAATAAGTTGTGAAGTCAGAATAGAAAAACTAAATAAGAAAGATAATAATAGACTTTATATCTTAGCAACTTTTTTATGCAAAAATCAAAACGAAAAACAAGTATTGGGCGGAAACTTTGATGGAATCATATTAACATAGCATTAGATGGTTAAAGTTAATTAAAAACTTAATGTTCTTAATGTGCGTGTTCAAAAAGGATAAAAAGGACCAAGAAGTTCGTGGTGGCGCAGCTCCTGTCAGCGGAATGTATACTTTTAAATACATGAGCAAAGATCTGGCACGCTGTAAAAGTGATCTTCTTTTCCAAGGAAACGCTTCTAGCACGCAGAAAAAGTGCTTTCCTTTTTCAAGGAGCGGAAAAGCAAGCCAACGAAGAAATTCGCAGTGTCATTTTTACCGGACTTTTTGAACATCCTCTCAATGTTAATGTAAGAGCAGAAAGATATTCGACAAACAAATTGTTGCTCTCAAACTTAAAATTACTAAATAGAGATTGATGGCTATGGAGATTATCTTCGAAATGAAAGGGAAATTAATTCAGTTTGGAGGAGGCAACCTTAAATGCGTGTAGCTACTATTTACGATATTCATGCAAATTATTCGGCATTAAAAGCAGTTTTAGAAGAAATCAGGAAAGCTAAAGTTGATCAAATCGTGGTAGGTGGAGATTTAGCTTGGGGACCTGAACCACGCCAGGTTATGGAGCTATTAATGGAATATAAAGATGAATTTATTTTTATTAGAGGGAACGTTGATCGTGAAGTTTCTTATCGTCATGGGAAAGAACAAGGATTAGATGACTTCACAGCTGAATTAAATCACTGGTGTGCAGATCAATTAACAGAAGAACACTTACGATTTCTCAAGAATTTGCCCAAAAAGAAGACGTTAAACATTGATGGTTTGGGTGAAGTATTATTCGTGCACGGATCACCTCGCAGCGATGAAGAGGCGATTCGAATAAACACTAATGAAAACGAAATTCGACCAATGATTGAAAATGTATCACAAGATATTATTGTTTGTGGACATACTCACATCCAGTTCGATCGCATGGTTGATGATAAACGTATTATAAATCCTGGAAGTGTTGGATTACAAAGCCGAGCTAACGGAGCTTGTTGGGCTATACTCGGTCCTGAAGTTGAATTAAAGGTAACACCATATGATACAAAAAGCGCTTCTGAAAGAATTCTTAAAACTAACACGCCTTACAAAGAAGATTTCGCTGAACATTACTTAAATCCACCTTATGAGGGACCTTGAACAACAATTAATGGCTTGGTAAAGGCTTGATTAAACAAGAAGTATCGTTTATTCAAGAACTGGGTGCCATTCTTGTATAGCACCTGAAAAATAATCAAGCAAAAAATAATAAAAATGATGTTTGTTGCTTTTAAATAAAGTTTGATAAAATGTTATAAATACGTGGGATTGTGAAGGACTGTACTAATACTAAAACGGGACTGTTTGTGTAATAAATCTGAAGTTTTTATGAAAAGGAGAATTAATATGATACACCAAATGGGTTTGTACGGTCAATATTTTAAAGCAATTATTGAGGGTAAAAAGAAAATTGAGGTTCGCTTGAACGATGAAAAAAGAAGAAAAATAAAAGTTGGTGATATTATTGAATTTATTAAAATTCCTGAACAAGACGATACTTTGCAAGTACAAGTAACCGAACTTAGAACATATGATACATTTAAGGAAATGTATGAAGATATTCCTTTTAAAGAGTTCGATTGCCCAGATTGGACAATAAAAGAAATGATAGATGGAACGTATGATATATATACTCCAGAACAAGAAAGGGAATGGGGAGCCTTAGCTATTACAATTAAATATTAAAACGTTTTCAAATCTAAGATAGTGTATCAAAAGCTAAAATATTCTATCATAGGCGGAGGATTGTATGAGTAAATTTTATGTCGCATCGAGCTTTAAGAACAAAGAAACAGTTCGTTATGTTAGCCAGCATTTGAAAGATAAGGGTTTCACACATACATATGATTGGACTCAAAATGAAAGAGCATCTACTCTTGAGAACCTAGAAAAGATTGGAGATCAAGAAAGAAATGCTGTATTAGAATCAGATTTTGTAATTGTTATTTTACCAGCAGGAAAAGGAAGTCATATTGAGCTTGGGATTGCTCTAGGACAAGGAAAAAAGATTTATCTATATTCACCTGATGGGGAAGTGAATAACTGTGATACGACAAGCACATTTTATCATCTACCTGAAGTAAGTAAATGTGTTGGAACCATTAAAAACTTATTAGAGAAAATCACGGCAATTGAATATGTTTTTAACTAAATCGGAGCTAAGAAAGGAGAGGTATATTAAGTACCTTATCTATGACGCCACCCCAAATAAAAAAATTATATGGTATAGCAAAACTTTACAGTGATGTATTTGGTGGTAACGCTGAAGAATTGCTATCGAAAATGAAGATAAACCCAAAATATTGCTTAATATTGCATTATACGATCAAAAAGTCGTTGGATTTAAGATTAGATATGAACTTGATAACAAAAAATTCTATAGTTGGTTAGTCAGAGTGGATCCTGATTATAGAAAACGTGGAATTTCTCTAACTTTAATCGAACTACAACAAACAATAATCAATCTTAATTTTAAAGGTACAATGTATTTTATTTAATGATGATTGATTTCTAGTTTAGACTTTCTTGTCTTTGAACATTAGTCTTATTAAGCATACAAACCATCTATATTTTCCTGAAATATTCTAGTTTACATAATATATATTATAAGAAGTAAATGAAGAGTTAAAAAGATGTACCTGAAATTGGCACATCTTAATAGTTTCATATTTTCATAGTTAGTTTCCATAATATGGTCCAATTCCATTTTGGTCTAATAACGGAATTAGTTCAGATACAGTTACAAATTCATATCCTTGATCTGTTAAAGAATCCAAAATTAACGGTAAAGCATCTGCAGTTTGTTTATGTATGTCATGAAATAGAATGATTGAACCTGGTCGAACTTGATTTATCGTAGTATTATAAATTGATTTTACATTTTTTGATTTCCAATCCAAAGAATCTATAGACCATAAAATCACTGACTGATTTGTTTTTTCGGAAAGATTGATTACTACTTGGTTTTGTTCGCCATAAGGTGGCCTGAATAATTGTGGTTCGATCCCAGTAGCTTCTTTGATTTGCTGCTTTGATTCTATTATTTCGGTTTTTATTCTATTATTGTTAACTGCATTCAAATTAACATGGGTAATACCGTGATTACCTATCTCATGCCCTGCTTTTGCTACTTCTTTAGCGATATCTGGATAAAACTCTACATTTTTACTTAACATAAAAAAAGTTGCTTTTGCATCGTAATCTTTTAAAGTTTTTAAAACTTGAATTGTATTCGTTTCATGCGGGCCATCATCAAAAGTCAGTGCAATATATTTTCCATTTGGATCTAGTTTTCTATTTTTATTATTTTTCTGTTCTTCTATTGCTTTTATTTCCTTCGCTATTTTTTTAGAGATTAAGATTTCTTTATAATCTTCATTTAGATAACTATGTAATTCAACTAATTGGATTTTTAATGATTTAATTTCATTATTTAATTCCCCTTCATCTGGGTTAATATAAAGGTTAAATTCATCATCGTGGATTTCCCAATTCAAGTCATAAAGGTTATTTAGAACTTCTTTTGTTATTTCCTTATCATCATCTTTTATTTTTTCTGTTAGAAATTTTATTAATTTATCCGTATCGGTAAACATATCAGGTATGTTTATAAAAGATTTATTTTCTAAATCGACCATATAGGTTTTAACATATGTATTTTTCATTTCATTATGAATAAATTGCTCTACCGTAATAACGAAATTATATATATTCTCATCAAGTTTATGGATATCAGTTTGATAATTTAAATGTGCAGGTATTTTTTCACCTTCCGATACCCCTATTTTTTTTAACTCTTCTGTAAAATTTTTTTCTTGATCCCTTGCCCATTTTTGTATTGGTTTATCAATTGCCTCAATATTTAAAAAAGGGATCATTTTATATGTGGTTGTTAATTCTGTCTCTTTCGTTTCAGTTTGAATTTTGATCCCTTTATTAATTTCATCATTTAAAATTTGTGAAGACACTTTCTCTTCGTCTGAGGTTTTTACGGCACCTGAATTACTTGTAAAAACAAAAGCTAAAGAAATGCAAACTAAAATAACGAAGGATAAAATGACCCTTTTTTTTGCGATTAACATTATCCATATTCCCCTTGTTGAAAAATAAATTAGTGAAATCTGTCTTTTTTTGTCTAAATTAATTATATCAAACAGATTGCAAATAACAACGAGAAATATATGGATATGTTTGGTTTATAACACTAATTTCTTCAATGGTTTTACTGCTGGTCCATTCAAAATGTCGCCTGTATACGTATAGCGTGAGCCATGACATGGACAATCCCATGTATTTTCTGCATTATTCCATTGAACTTCACACCCCATATGAGTACATGTCGTATCAACAGCATGTAATCTACCATCAGCATCTTTGTATACACCTGCACGTTCACCTTTAACAATTGTCACACAAGCTTCGTTTGGTTCCAGTGTTTCGATATCTTCCTCTGGTCTTTCCATTTTTCCTTTTATTAAATGTTTCGCAACATCTGTATTATAACTAATTATTTTTCGGATAGATGGATCAGCCTTAATATCTCTTCCAGGTGAAAATAATTCTTTAAATGGATTATCTTGTTCAGTGATTAAATCAGCAATCAGAAGTGCAGCATTTGTACTATTCGTCATCCCCCACTTTCTAAAACCAGTCGCTACAAATACATTTGACTGTGCCTTAGTAACAGGACCAACATATGGTATCTTGTCCAATGTAACCAAATCTTGTGCTGACCAGCGATATACTATTTCCTGTAATCCGAAATTCTTTTCAGCAAATTGTTGGAGTGCTTCATAATGAGAGATCATTGGGTCATTACTTTGACCTGTTTTATGCGCATCTCCTCCAATAAGTAATAAATCCTCATTATTTATTTCAATTGGTCGTATTGATCTTGTTGGTGTCTCAGCATTTATATACATCCCATTATTTACTGTTTTGTTCGTTTTACAAGCTATAATATATGAACGATCTGCATACATTCTAGCTGGATAAAAGCCGGTTCCATCATAAAATGGATAATGTGATGCTTGAATTACATAACGGCAAAAGATTCGGTGATCATCCTCGGTAATGATTGTAGAATGTTTATTATGCTCTACATTTAAAGCCCTTGTTTCTTCATAAATTTTTACACCGTTCTCTTTACATGCTTGAAGTAATGCTTTTAGATATTCTAACGGATGAAAATGTGCCTGTTCACTCATTTTCAAAGCTTTTTTTATTGGAAAAGGTAGATCGACAGTATCTATAAGTTCTCCTTTAATATTTAGTTTTTCATAAGCTTTATATTCATTTTCTAGTTTTGTTATATAATTCTCTGATTCTGTATAAAGATATGCATCTTCTGTCGTATAATGACAGTTTATCTTGTTTTCATTAATGATATTTTCAATAAAATTTTTAGCTTGAATATTTGCTTCATAATAAAGTTTTGTATTTTCTTCTCCAAAGTGACTGATAAACTCATCATAAATCATTCCATGTTGTGCGGTTATTTTGGCGGTAGTATGACCAGTAGTTCCATTTAGGATTAAGCCCGCATCGATAAGACATACCTTTAGTCCTTGTTTTGAAAGTAAATATGCAGCAGTAATACCAGTCATTCCTGTTCCTACAATACCAACGTCAACTTTTATTGTCTCTTTTAATTTATCAAATCTTGGTAAATCAACGGAATCGTGCCAATAACTTGTAGATTGCTTAGGTAAAGGATTTTTCATCTTAAGTAACTCCTTTTAGTCAATATTAATTGTTAATATTCCCATAATAAATAGTAAATATGTGTAAGAATAAATAAAAAAAAGTCTAAATTCAGTATAGACTGAACTTAGACTATTGAAATCTAATTAACATATTATTTAATTTACTTCAAAATATTCTTTATAATAACCGGCGACTCGATTACTGTTATCAATAATGAAAATAAATTCATCTGTTTCATTGATGACATCATATTCTTTCCCTTTTGTTAACATAGTATTTACTTTATATTTTTTGGCATCTGAATGAATACATTTTACTCGCTTGATTGGTTGCTTGTTTTCCCAATTTAAATGAATCATATTTATCTCCTCTTTATTAGTTAACATAATATAATTATTGTAACCTATTTAAATAAATATAGATATTTTTCATATCCTTCTTTTTCCATATCTTCTTTTTTAATGAAACGAAGTGCTGCAGAGTTAATGCAATATCGTAGTCCTCCATGTTCTTTAGGACCATCTTCAAAAACATGTCCTAAATGAGAATCAGCTTCTTTACTCCTTACCTCCGTTCGCATCATGCCACGTGAAGTATCAAGGTGTTCGGTAACTTGCTGATTAACAACCGGTTTTGTAAAGCTTGGCCAGCCACATTGGGCATCAAATTTATCTGTAGAGGAAAATAGTACTTCTCCAGAAACGATATCAACGTAAATTCCTTCTTCTTCATGATTATAGTATTCGTTATGAAATGGTTGTTCTGTTCCATCCTCTTGTGTAACAAAGTATTGCATTGGAGTTAAATTATTTTTTAATTCTTCTTTGTCATATTTTTTCGTCCAGTTGTCTTTAATAAACTGTTCTCTACCGGATCCTTTTTTATATGTTTTATAGTGAAACTGATTTTTCTTATAGTAATATTGATGTTCATCTTCGGCCGGATAAAAAGTTTTCGCCGGAAGTATTTTAGTTACAATTGGCTTATTAAACTTTTTACTTGCTTCTAAGTCCTGCTTGGATTTTTCTGCGGTTTTCTTTTGCTCTTCATTATTGTAAAATATCGCTGTTTTATAAGAGTCCCCGCGATCGTGAAATTGACCTCCAGCATCAGTCGGATCGATTTGTTGCCAAAACAATTCAACAAGTTCCTCATATGAAACAATAGATGGATCAAACGTGATTTGTACTGCTTCTACGTGTCCAGTTGTATTGGAACAAACTTGTTCATATGTTGGATTCTCTACTGTACCGCCAGTATAACCAGAAATTACTTTCTCGATTCCAGGTCTCTCATCAAACGGCTCAACCATACACCAAAAACAACCACCTGCAAATATTGCTGTTTCTAATTTTTTAGTCATATACTATTTCCTCCTGTCAAATATGGATTGATTTAGATAAATAATCGTGGTGGAGGGCCATCATAAGTAACTTCATCATTTTTAAATTTATTATTTCTATCTAAAGTTCCTCCATCTTTTATCTCATTAAATGCTTTAACCAAATGATACATCTTTGGTACTTCTTGTAGGACTGGTCCGTATTTATCAAAGAATGGTGTACTTGACTCGATCATTCGAATAATGTATTGAATATAGGCTAGTGCTCTTGCAACATATTCATTCACTTTACCATAAATTTGAGTCCGAACATTTTCGGGTCGTACGATAGTATTTCCTTGTGGGAAATAATTAACAGGATTATTTCTCACCGGTTGAAAGACTAACGTATGATAATTATGATTTACCATGTTTCTCACCCTTTTGTTTAAATTCTACATTATTGTATGTAAGTATATGGTGAGATGTAACTTTTATCTTAACAATAATCTCTTTAAAAATCTATGAAAAAAGCCTTCCCATGACATATTACGGGAAAGGCTTTAATTTCCTTATTTTTTATCCATTTGATTGTTCATTGCACGCATCATTTGATTAATTTTTTTCTGTGATGGCTTTTGCCCCATCTGCATCATTAACGTACGTAAATGGCTTTATATCAACGTTTGTGGCTATCTGATTAAAGTTAAATCCACCTTTTTATAGCTAAGAAAAGTTTAGCAAATAAGTGTAAATTTTGCAAGCTATTTAACTGGATATTATACAAAATTGGTTAATTAGTCATTCGATTTCTGACAATTTAACTCAGACAACATTTCCATATTAAAATTAACCAAAACAAAAAAGGGTACACGATCAAAAATGACCGCATACCCATAATTAAGGTGTCACAAATTTGCGACTCGAATAACCTGATCCTCAACTTTGAGGAGACCAAAATTTCGTCCCCCTTGTTTTAGCGCCAAATCCTCCTGCGTCAAATTCGCAACTCGAATAATCGCATTCCCCAAAGTTGGGGTTGTGGTCGCTCTCACCGACCACCAACTTGTTTTACTTAACCCTCACATACTTGCTTGCAGCAGTAATATAATAAACATGCCCCTTACTGTTTTTAACTTTGTATTGTGATCCTTTACCAACTTTAATTTTACTCACAATCGTAGGGAAACCAATACCTTTATTAACATGTCCTACAACGTCTTTATCAGCCCATGATGGCTTGTTGTAGAATCTTAATCCATTTACTTTTGACTCAACTCGCTTACCTTTGTACGAGCTTGTAGTAGCTTGTGGCTTATTAGTTCTCAATTTACCATTCTTTTTATAGTCCTTTTTAATTAAATCTAACAATTGTAAGTTTAAGGAAGCTTGTCCTTGATAATTTTTCACTCCATAATAAGAAGCCAGTTTTTTCCTATGTGCTAGTGAATATGGCTGCCCAATACTCTGTAAAAATTCTACAATCGATTTAGTGTTATAGTTAGGTTTTCCTTTACTTTTAGGCTTGCTAGTAGGCTTGTTTGTAGGCTTACTAGAATGTTTTGTAGTTGTAGTAGATGTATTAGTTAACCATCGTTTAATAAGCCGCTTAAAATTAAAAAATAAAAATTAAAATGTAACCATCAAAAACCGGAAAATAATAAGCATGAGCTCCTTCACGTTCTAAAACAGTATCCGCTAAATAACCGTATGATTTTCTAATCTCGTTTGCCTCCGCTAGCAAATCTTCAACAAAATAAACTTCTTTGATATTATCAATTTTTAAATCTTCTTAAATAAATCAATATGATTTTTGACCTTATCAATTAGGTAATTTTTAACTTGTGCTTCTATTTCATAATTAATAACTATATTCATCTTCCTGCCCCCTTTGTTTAATTTATTGCCATTTTGCTGTAAGAAATGAAAACTGTCAAACTATTATATATTACCGATCATTCAACCCAAACAAAAACCCCACATTTTAATGTGAGGTTTTATTACACGTCAATCAATTCTTTTGTGTTTAATACCATTATGTAATATTCTTCTTTTGGATGAACATAGATAAAATCGTACTTTTCGTAAAACTGTACCACATCTTCTGTTGCCTCTAGTACAATCAAAGTACAACCTGAAATCCTAGCGACATTGATACAGTTAGTTATTATTGAAGCCATTAGATCGTTGCCATACCCTTTCCCCATATGTTTGTCATCAATACCTAGAAAGTGAAGTCTAATTGAGGGAATATCTTGTACTCCGTGGGGAAGTTTTATATCAAGCTGTTTTCTTTTATGTTTATTTAATTTTATAGTGTCATTAAACAATGAATAGAACCCAATTAAACTTCGATTTTTATCGAAGAACAATCGAGTTCTAACTAAGTTCTGACTCATTAAGTCCAATGCCTGCTCTTGTAAAAATTTTTGAACATGATTGTCTCCATTTTGATTTACACATCTAAATTCACGAATTTGGTTGATGTGGATAGAGTCCAACCATTCTTCGGTAAGATGTGATAATTTATTCACTATTTATCTCTACTCTGCTTTCTATACTCTTTTATTAATTCCTTAACACGTTTACTCGGAGCAGGCGGATTCTTAATATAATCTACAAAGTCATCATACTGCTTATCTGAATCAAAATTTATCTCCAATGACTTAACAGGTTTAGGTTCTACAACTGTATTCATATCTTCATCCCCTTTTTTATTCTTGTCTTTTGAATTGTCTTTTAGTCTGTCATTTTTAGAATCCACTACACATCACACCTTTATACTGTTTACAATTAGTAATATGTAGTGTACCCTTTATTTACCACAATTATAGCATATTATTTGCGCTTTTAATACAGTTAGTTTGCTTTTTTACACATTAAGCAATCAACTCACTAATCCCAAACTCTACTAAATCATGCTGTAATCTAATTCTATTAATCAATTCTTTTTCCTTATCTGTGAGTTGAATATCTTGATATGTGACGTTGTTGACAATGTTTTGTATCGTTGTATAGCTACGATACAAACGCTCACTAAAGTAGTTAAAAAACGTATTCTGCGCATATTCTCCTTTTACTTTAAGGATCTCTTTTATTAAGCGTAAGTAACGCACATCATCATTGCTCAATCGCTCACCTTGACCCATTCTAGAACGTACAATATCACAAAACTGATCTTTATGTTCAATTAATTCTAAATTATGTATTGAATTATTTTCCTTATTTAAGTCGATATGGTTAACAGTGAGTGGTTTCCATGATTCTGGAGATTTATTGAGGTGTGCTGACATAATAACCGTATGTATTGAAATTGGTATTGCAGTACCATTGTTATTCTTTAAAGTACTATAAACATAACCAAATCTCTTATTAGCCTTAGGATTAAGCCATTTATTACTAATCAAACTATAAATCCTACCTCTATGCAAATCAGCCTTATAATGACTAAAATTGGGGATATCCGTTAATTCATGCACTCCATTCTCGTCCTCTATCGCATACAATTTCCACTTACCATTAACTTTCTCGAAATGTTTAATTGTTCCATCTTTTTCTTCAACTTCTAAACCTTCTGCATCATTAGTTAAATATCCAATAAATAAATCCTCTAGTTTTAAATCATATTGTTCATACTCCTATTACCCCTTAATTTATTAGTTTTTTTATTTTTCTAGTATTTTTCGCACCAAAAAAGCGACTCGACTTTAATTAGTCAAATCGCTTTACTTTGTTTTATGTATTTATTTTTCAAAATTGGAAAGCAAAATAGTCCAGTCCTCGTAAAGAACATAAGCTTGATCATTGTATGAAATGTCCGCTAATCTACTGCAGATAAACCATCCAACTATAACTCCTATTACAATTCTCGCTGTCTAATCGTCTACATTTGGTATCATCAATATGTAAAAAATAATCGCTATAATAATCATTAAAATTGTAAGTTTATTATCTTTAATTTTATCGATCATCTTCCTACCCTTTCTTTTTGTTTAAATATTCTCTAAATAAAAATAAATTTTACCCTCATCATAACTATCTACATGTTGATTAGTTTTCGATGTACCAGTCTCCCAAACCATTTGATCATCTGCTTGATAAAATTTAAATATCATATCCTGGGCGCTCTTATCAAAATTACTTCTATCAAATTTATCCAAGTGATCATAGTAAAAATGAATTCTAATAGGCTTGTTAAAATCCACACCTAACTCTTTTTTACTCGGCATTGTCCATCCATAAGGAAAATTTGCTTTCCATTTTTGGAACGCCGGTGTATCTGTAAGATAAGGTTCACCATCGTCTGATATTTTCGCCTGTTATGAGGAATTAATGCTAAAGGGATGATAATTAATCGCGTGGTATTTATCAATTGCTGGAGGTTTAATAGATTGATATTCTTCCTGCAATTCTTTATGTTGCTTATTTATTTCACGTAATCTAGCACCGTATGAGTGATTACGGATTTTATCAATATCCTTAGCAACTCCAACCAACAATTCTTCAATTTTTACTACAAAAGCTATATCAGTACCGTAACCCTCTTTTTTATCATCTAGTACTCGCTCAACATGCCTCAAAGCTGTTACTTTATCATCAGCTTTCCAATTCTTTATGTACTCTTTAATATCTTCATAAACAGTAAACACATTCTCTTTACCGTCAATCGTTGCTTCTTCTAGTTGTTTTCTTCTGCGTTGTGGTGTCGATAATAGTAACTTCTTATCCAACTTGTCAGCTTGCTCATCTGTAATATCAGATGAAATGTAACCACCATCTTTACGAATAGTAGGTAACACTTCTGATGTAACCCATTTTCTAAATGCTCTGGCTTCTTTCTTTTTACTTTTGAAAATTAATGCGTACAATCCTGATTCATTTATGATAGTAATATCTCTGTTTTGACCTGCTACACACATTTGTGTAATAGCTTTTTCATCACTATCTAAGCTTCTTGTTGCTGTATAAGCATCCCTAAACCCTAAAATATCTGAAACATCTTTAGCAACAAACCAACCTTCACCATCTTTTACTACTGTTCTTACCTCTTGACCTTCAAAAATAAAACTTTGTAAACCTTCCATTCCTAATCATCTCCATTAATTTATTTAGTGTGTGTTTTCCATCTCACACACTTTGTGCGATTTCCATTCTTTTTAGCAATAATAAAATGAGCTACTAGTCAATTAAGACTAATAGCTCTGCACACTAAAAAGGGTAATGGAGACCCCGCAAAATGTATGAAATTATCGGTACATTCAACCTCTCTGACAATAGATAGATATTATTAGTTTTTGCCACTTTTGGCAACGGTGGTAAATAATTTGTGATGTCACCAGATGCATAGCGAACTCACTACCCTTTAAATCAATAACATCAACATAATTTTTAAATCGTTTTCTGTTTCTTTGGTATTATTGGTTGGACTTTTTTGTCTGACCATTAGTCAATTAATAAACACAAAAGGAACAGCCAAAACAAAGGGGGAATGTCTCAGCTGCCTAACTCTATTTACAGGGGAAAAATTTTAACAAGCAAATCCGGGGAAATGTTGTTGATCGCTTGCTAAAATGGGGAAATAAAAATGCAAATTACTGAAAAGGAAGAGAAAATAGTGTGTACTATCCCCTTCCCCCTCCTATTGTTAAATCATAAAAACTTAACCATTTTTTATGTAAATTTGACCTTAACTAACTTTAACTATTATATTATTAAACTAACCCAACAAATCGATCAATTCATCATAATCATTTGTCTTATTCTGATTTAATTTCTCATTGTTTCGTACAGCAAAATTATCTACAGCTACATCTAAAAATTGATTAATATTACCTTCTACACTTTCTAAATACTTGTAGAACGCTCCTACAATCGCTTTAGAGAATCTTTCGCTTTGTCGTTTAGTAAATACCTTATCTTCATCCAATCCTCTCACATGAGCGTCTAATACATTTGTAACAAGTTCATACTGTGACCTCATAATATAATCACTTATTACATCGATAACAGATAAACTCACATCAATCTTATTGCTCTGCATAAATTTATAATTGTAATCAAAATCTCTTTTAGTGCTATTATCTTTTATAAAATTAACTATATACGTAAAGTAATCAAATGTATTACCAGTATCAACTTCAATGATCTTGTCGAACTGCTCTAAGAATGTTTTAACAGTTTTTGTAGTATCAATCTCATTACTATCATTCATGATCTCCGCTGTTCTCCAAGATAGATAACTCTTTTTGAGTCGTTTATCAGCTTGCGTTATTGTCTTACTTACATTCGCTTCTGTTACTCCTAACTTGTTAGCTACCTCTCGCTGTGACATGATATTGGACATTGTAACTACATCAAATTGATTCTCTGTGAGCACATTCTTTAAGCCGCCAATTGCCTCGATAAATTTACTGTAAGAAGTGCTATATTCAATTTCAATCCAATTACTATAATCTGCTTGCTCATAGAGTGAATAAGCTCTATCATCGTCACTAAAATCTGCCCCATCTTTTTCAAGCGGATTAGTCATATCCTCAGTTATGACATTCTCACTAAAATGCAGCTCATTCTTAAAGTAAGTCTTAATGTGTCCAAAGAATGCTTTCTGTACATAAAATGCAATCTCGTTAGCACTCTTGGTAACATCTGCATTATCGAATACATTGTTTATTGCTAAAAAGTCAATTACAGCATCTTCAATGTCTTCTCGTGATATTATTTTATGGTATTCCTTTTTTATTTCCGTTAGCCAGTTATTCATTAATTTATCATTAAATCTGAGATGTCTGATATCGTGCTTGTTGCCTTCTTGGATAATCTGCTCAACTACTGGATAATAAATCAGATCATCAATAAGTCTCTGCTTGTCGTTGTGATTTTGATATTCAATTATATAATCCTTAATGTACATTTCCTCTTGATTCTCGATTTTAGTTTGATTAGTTTCATTTTGATTAA
>NZ_JAXHDD010000037.1:0-40494 GCF_037072025.1 Pseudogracilibacillus sp. SO30301A
ATGAATTAAAATAACGTTTGAGTTCCAATGTTTCTATTAAGTAAAAAGACCTAAACAAATAAAAGTATACCAAGCAAACTCTTAACCAAAGAACTATTTTTAGGGTACATTTTCACCGGTATAATATGCACTATAAACGAATGATGCCAATCGCGTTTTTATTGCACAAATTAAAGTTGTTAACACATAAAAGTGGGGATTGGAGCCTGTTTAGTGCTGATATTGATGATCATGCACTTAATACGATCTTTGAGAAGTTTTTGTTTCATTTTTATCAACAGGATCAGACATGTTATCGGGTTGAGAGTGACAGAATGGAGTGGGATTTGGAAGGGAACAAGACTCTTCCGAGCATGTTAACGGATGTTTCTTTAACCCATCGAAAAAGTATAAAAATATGTTTCAAATAAACCATGATAAGACTTCTTTTCATAGTGGAAATATGTATCAATGTTTGCTTATTTACAACATCAACAGCAGGAATTAGAGAAGGTAAGAGGGGTTTTAATATATTTATACAATGGACATGAATTTCAAGAGGATTATCGTTGGGATGATCGGAGGACGATGGAAATAATGACAATAGACCTTCGAGGAAAATGGGACAAAATTAAGGAAACGTTGATACAATTACTGGCTTGTTAAAGTCGAACCTAATATGATTAACATAAATTAAAACATGAACTGACAAGTAGATAATGGTAAAATAAAAGACTTAGGCTTATACCATTTTGGTGAAAGGCCTTAGTCTTTTATTTTTGATAGTATAATTTATGAAATAAAGTGCCTTATACTATTACAATTTTGTTTCTATTAATCTTCAGAATTTCTAACGATAAGTACATCACAAGCAGCGTAACGAGCGATATTTTCTGAAACACTTCCAAGTATCCGTTCAAAAGCATTCAATCCAGTGGCCCCGCAAACTATTAAATCGGCATTAATTTCTTTGGCGATTTTCTTAGGAATCAACGACTTTGGATTCCCAAATTCAAGCTTCGTGTTCACTTCTGTTATCCCATTATTAAGAACAAGATTGCGATTATTCTCTAGAACTTCGTTACCCAATTTTTCCTGTGTTTTCTTAATTGATCCTGTATCACCAGGGAAATTATAGTGTTCCATAATGTGTACAAGATGAATTGTTGCCCCATCTCGTTTTGTTATGTCGATTGCTTTATTTAGAGCAATTTTTGACCCTTTTGAACCGTCTATTGCCACAAGAATATTTTTATATCTATTTTCCATGATAATCCCTCCCATTACAATAGTAATATATATTGGTAGAAATAAACAGAAAAGGAATGAACGTTTTATGAATCTTCTGAAGCTGTCAAGGGTGTCGATATTTTGTGCTAAGAGTAACTAATTTTACAAGTAGAAATAATTAGCTATTAGTGCGTGTTCAAAAAGGAGGATAAAAAGAACCAAGAAGTTCGAGGTGGCGCAGTTTCGAGCAGTGGAATGTATGCATTTAGATACATGAGCGAACGCTTCTAGCACGCAGAAAAAGTGCTTTCCTTTTTCAAGGAGCGGAGAAACAAGCATTCGTGCGAAATTCGCAGTGTCATTTTTACCGGACTTTTTGAACATCCTCTAATATATATTTTGTCATGATTGCTTCTAGCCTGTAATAGACATCATTATTACCGTACTATTATAAGAGAATGGGTGAATTGCATGGTAAAACGTTTTATTTATTGTATGTATTTGGCTATTTTACTCTATATCGTTTGGATTATACCAGGTGACATAAAACCTAATCCCGAAATAAATTTAGTTCCGTTAAAAACAATTCAATTATATGTAACAGCATTTTTTCATGGATATGCACCAATTTATATAATTATTGGCAATCTCATCGGCAACATTGTGCTTTTCATCCCGATAGGTATTCTGTTTTTTACATATCTTCGCCAAATAGGATTAGGAAATATCTTGTTTTTGTCTATTTATATTCCTGTTTTTATTGAAATTGTGCAACTTTTGCTTCATTTTGCTGATTATAGGACAAGATCCATTGATGTTGATGATGTTTTATTGAATATGCTTGGGATTTGGATCGGCTACATTGTCACTTTTATTTTTTCTGCGAGGCGAAGCAGGTGATAGGGAAGGAGCTGTCCCCATTGTACATCTAAGCGCATCGTGGGGAGACAATTTTTTTTGGGGTAATTTGAATGTTATACATGAAATTTCATAAGTTTATAAAAATAAAAAAACCGCATAATCAGATTATCAAAATCTTCATTTCATGCGATTTCATACTATTTATGTCTTAACCTTTTTATAAGAATCTTCTGTGAAATCTAAGATGAATTATCGGTTCAGAATTCTGTCTGTTTTGGCTTCTACGTAATTGTTATAAATGGTGATAAGACTAGAAACAATTGCTTTCATCTAGAAATACCCCTTTCATTTATATGCTACTTATATTATGCTCAATTTTTCACAAACAGGCAAATTGCATATTCTTCCATGAAAACGAGAACAATGAAAATGAAAGCGAGTATCATCGCGCTTTTACTCTTGAAATCATACAATTCCTCTCTTTATCTCATCTTTTCATGAAGTCGAAAAAAGTAGTTCTAAATAACTGGTCTTTCTTCATAATTGATCACAAAAAACACTTCTTCCCTTATTTTTTTGCGAGAAGAAGCGTTTTTTTTTATATATTTTTTTCTTCTTTGTCTGGAAACATTAAACTAAAGACAATTCCAAAAATCGCAGCAATGAAAAACGTTGAGAACCTAGATGTAATAATGCCATCAAGTGGTGTACTGATCCATAAAACAGTGAAAATAAATCCAGATAGGACGGTTGCGATTAGTCCAGTGCTTGAATATCGTTTCCAAAAGAAAGTCATTAGAATTGCCGGGGATAATGTGCCTCCAACCCCGGCCCACGCCCAACTTACGACTAGGTAGAGTAAAGATTCAGAGGTTAGCGCAATAATCATGCTGATCATTCCTACAGCTAAAATGACAATTCGTGAAATAGTTACTAACTGTTTATCGGTCAGTTTCATACCTAATGTTTTATGAATAATATCTTCACTTACTGAACTGGTGACAACCATAAGTTGGGAATTTGCAGTTGTGATAATAGCTGCCATGATTCCGGCTAATAAAATCCCTGCAATCCAAGATGGCGTAAGATTAAGAATCATATGGGGAAGAACTGTTTCTACATCGGCAAAACTTCCTTGTTGATACATAGCAATTGCAGCAAGTCCGATTAAAAATGCACCAGTATAGGCGAGAATGGTCCAAATTATTGCTACAGTGATCCCTTGTTTTGCTTCACGGTCGTTTTTTAACGCCATAAACCGTGCACTTAACTGCGGCTGACCTCCTAGATATCCGAAGAACCAAGAGAAATTATTAAAAAACAGGACACCAATAGCAAATCCAGTCACTCCTCCCATCCAGGAGTCAAAGCCTTCCCCAGCATTAGCAAGAGAAGTAGAGATAGATAAATCGTTTGTACCAATATAAATAAGGGCGACAATTGGCAAGACAACGAGGGTAAGGAGCATCATGATACTTTGAATCATATCCGTCCAAACAACAGATAAAAATCCTCCAAAATAAGCTGTTGCCATAATAACGATGGTTGCAATGATAATTCCAGTAGTTTCATTCATATTAAATGTCGTGAGAAACAATTTTCCTGCTCCAGCGAGCTGTGCACCAACATAGAACATAAAAAAGCTAGCGATAAGTACTGTAACTAACCATCTAATAATATTTGCTTTTGCCTGGAATTTTACAGCTAAATAATCTGGTAAGGTGAGAACATTGTATTTATCTGCTTCAGATCGGAACTTACGTGCTAACACTAACCAAGCAAAAATAATTCCAACAGCGATACCAATTGCAACCCAAACTCCGGATAGTCCAGTGGCAAAAACGAATCCAGTAAATCCAAGGAGTAGCCAAGCCGATTCGCCAGTTGCCCGTTCTGAAAAAGCGAGTGCCCAACCAGGCAGTTTCTTTCCCCCTAAAATAAACACCGAATGACTCATCTTTGTTCGACTTGTTAAGTAAGCAATAACAATAATACCAATAAAATAAAGAATGAATTCCACCAAAATAATTGTACTCATGTTTTTCCCTCCTCAAAAAATTGGTAGTATAAGCGTAAACGTTCACCTTCTGATGTGATCGTTATACTATCATTCTATGTAAACTGTAATTTAAATATTAATTTGCTAAACTTTAATGAAAGAACGCTATTGGAGTGAGAAAATGGAGCAAAAGAATTTTCGAAAACGTAGAGCACCTTTTTTTATTAAACATGGTGTGACGGCATTAATTTTCATGAGCGTCTATTATTTCCTTGACTATGGATTGATGCGTTTATTTCTACTTGTTCAGCTATTCGTGTTTATAAAGGATTTGCGAATGTGTGTATATATAAAAGAGGAACAACTCGTTTATCGAACTTTGTTTCGTACAAGATCTATACCACTGCAAGAAGTAAAGCGAATATTTTTAGCGGAAAGAAGGATATTTGGTGCATACGGAGTTTCTGTTGAATTTAATTATTTTGTTTATGTGAAAACGGAGGATAATAAGACTACCTTACTTTGGGCACTACCAGTCAACGTTATCCCGAAAAAGGAAAGGTATCTTTTTGAAAAAATAATCAAACAAAAAAATCCAGCTATTTCTATGAATCTTGTAAAAGCTCAGTTTTTTGTTGGATAACTTGCGTGGTTATTTTGAACTTCCCGTGGTTAAATAGAAAATTAGCTGGATACCAGTTTCGTTCGTGGATAAATTGGAAATTGCGTGGTTATTTTGAACTTCCCGTGGTTAAATAGGAAATTAGCTGGATACCAGATTCGTTCGTGGTTAAATAGGAAACTGCGTGGTTATTTTAAATTTCCTGTGGTTAAATAGAAAATTAGCTGGATACCAGATTCGTTCGTGGTTAAATAGGAAACTGCGTGGTTATTTTGAATTTCCCGTGGTTAAATAGTAAATTGGCTGGATACCAGTTTCGTTCGTGGATAAATAGGAAACTGCGTGGTTATTTTGAATTTCCCGTGGTTAAATAGAAAATTGGCTGGATACCAGATTCGTTCGTGGATAAATGGTAACTTGCGTGGTTATTTTGAACTTCCCGTGGTTAAATAGAAAATTAGCTGGATACCAGATTCGTTCGTGGATAAATTGGAAACTGCGTGGTTATTTTGAATTTTCCGTGGTTAAATAGAAAATTGGCTGGATACCAGTTTCGTTCGTGGTTAAATAGTAACTTGCGTGGTTATTTTGAACTTCCCGTGGTTAAAAGGTAAATTAGCTGGATACCAGTTTCGTTCGTGGATAAATTGGAAACTGCGTGGTTATTTTAAATTTCCTGTGGTTAAATAGAAAATTAGCTGGATACCAGATTTGTTCGTGGATAAATTGGAAACTGCGTGGTTATTTTGAACTTCCCGTGGTTAAAAGGTAAATTAGCTGGATACCAGTTTCGTTCGTGGTTAAATTGGAAACTGCGTGGTTATTTTGAACTTCCCGTGGTTAAATAGAAAATTAGCTGGATACCAGTTTCGTTCGTGGATAAATGGTAACTTGCGTGGTTATTTTGAACTTCCCGTAGTTAAAAAGAAAATTAGCTGGATACCAGTTTCGTTCGTGGTTAAATCGGAGTAAGTCGAATATTGCATTGAATTCGCCAAATAATATGCTACTAATCTATATTAACATGTATCTATATTTTGAAGGGAGAGAAAATATTGAAAAGACTTAATATTATCAATATAGCAATGACAAAATTTATCCCGCTATGGATTATAGTCTTTGCTTTTATGTTCCTACTCCTTTTTTACCGCTGACAGATTGGACAGGGTTTATGCTGGAACTTATTTTATTTTTAATGGGATTAACTATTCCGTCGTCCAGTTTTCGTTATGTATTTAAACAGCCGAAGTTGGTGTTTTTTGGGGTGGCATTTAAATGGACGGTGACTGTCTTAATTTCTGTTGGTTATGGCTTTTATTGTTTGTCTCAATCACCTGATTTACTGACTAAGGTTAAATGTTTCGAACGTACACAAACACAAAAAACTCGCCCCTAAATTGGAACGAGTCTATGCTTGCGTTACCACCCATATTACTCTGTTTCGTAAAAAGAAACAATCCGGCTCTCAGTAACCGTACCATCATACGTGTACCCTGATAAAGGTGGAAAACCGTCAAAACTTACTCTTTTCAACCTTGCGCCTCGGAGATGATTTTCAAATAAGAAATATCCATCAGCTCTCACCACATGCTGACTCTTTTAGAATAGATTCTTAAACTTACTCTTTCTTGTCTACTTTAAAATTAACATGAGCAAAGAAATCTGTTATTTTTTAACATAAGCATTTTGATTTAGGATAACGTGTGAGCACTACTTTCTAAAATCTTATTTTACCTCTTTCATGCTTTTCATTATCTGGTAAAACGACACAATAAAAATCCATTGACAGTGATTTATATAAAAAAATTGAAGGTTTTTGTAATTTTATGCAGGAAACAGGATGGATAATGTTGAAATAACATATATAGATAGATTGAGAGAAAATTATTTCGATTTCAAAAAACTAAAAAAATGTCGATGCTCTTAATTATTATTAAATTTACAAAAATGATAGTGAAATTTTACCTAATCTTGACCTTATATTAACAATTGCTTGCTATGTTAAGTAAGGAAGGAATTTATTATCGAAAATGGGGAGGAATATGAGTAGTGAATAACAATCTGTTTCAAAAAATGATGGTAAAAGTGATGTTATTCTTGTTATTAGTGTTCTCGTTTTCACCGATTCAATTAAACGCAGAGGTTGAAATTCAACCTGATGATGTAATTGAGTCAGATGAGTCTACTGGAGAGGTAGTAGATGGAGAGGACGAGACAAGGGAGCAGACTAATACGGAAGAAGAGTCCCAGTTAGGTTCTGAAACAAATGAAGATGAAGAAACTGGAGATACTGAAAAGGCCGAAAAAACCGAAAAAATTGAAAAATCGTCAGAAGCTGATGAAACAGAAGCAGTTCAAGATCAAAAAGAATCCGCTGATTTAGAAGAAGAAACGGATGAATCGGAACAAGAGGTTGAATTAATTGAAGAGGATGACACTTCCAAAGAATCAGAAGAAGAGGCGGACGAATTTAATGTTACGATTATGCATATGAATGATACGCATGCACATTTAGATACAATGCCAAAAATGTATTCAGCTATAAAAGAAGTGCGTGCAAACAAAGAAAATAATTTACTACTACATGGTGGTGATGTTTTTTCTGGGACATTATATTTTAATGAATTTAAAGGACAAGCTGACCTAGCTTTAATGAACCTGATGGGATTTGATGCAATGGTGTATGGCAATCATGAGTTTGATCTTGGTTTCAATGAAGGAGGACAAGAGTCTCTGTCAAAATTTGTACAAGGAGCAAATTTCCCTCTACTTGGAACGAACATCGATTTTTCTGGTGATAAATTTATGGCGGGTCTCGTGGCTGGAAATACATTAGTCGAAAATGCTCCTGGTGGTAAATCGTATCATAGTATTGTGAAAAATATTGATGGTGAAAAAGTAGGGATTTTTGGTTTAACAACTGAAGATACAATTGATATAGCGAGCCCAATGAATGTAAAATTTAACAATTATATGGAAACTGCAAAAGAAGCAGTCACGTTGTTTGAAGAGGCAGGTATCAATAAAATAATTGCGGTGACTCATTTAGGTTATGACAGTAATCCAGCAGTAGGGAATGATTTATTACTTGGAAAAGTGGATGGCATCGACGTGATTGTTGGTGGCCATTCGCATACAGCACTACCAGAACCTACCGTGGTAACGGCAGATGCAAATGGAAATGAAAAAGATCCTACTGTTATTGTTCAAGCTGGTCAGTATGCAGAGAATCTTGGAACATTAGATGTCACTTTTGATGAAAATGGTGTTATTACGGAACATGCTGGAAAATTAATCGAAGTTGAGAACTATGAAGAGGACTCTGAAGCTAATGGAGTTTTGAAAAAATATAAAGATCAAATTGATAGTGTGATGAATGAACCGAGTGGAGCAGAGGCATTAAAAGATCTTCCTAATCCACGACTGGGAGAAGATAGTGACGATAGTGTGCGTGCGAATGAAACAGAACTTGGAAATCTAGTAACAGATGCAATGCTAGCAAAAGCAAAAGAGAAATTTCCTGAAACAGTAATTGCCCTTCAAAATGGTGGTGGAATACGAGCTCCAATAGATAAAGGTCCAATTACAGTTGGTGAAATTATTGCTGTACTTCCATTTGGAAATGATCCAGTTGTTGCAACAATAACAGGGGCAGAGTTAAAAGAAATATTGGAACATAGTGTACGGTTAGCGCCTAAAGAAAACGGTGGATTTTTACATGTTTCCGGAATGAGATTCTTATACGATAGTAGTGAGGATCCTGGAAATCGTGTTATGAAGATGGAGGTCAAACAGGACGACGGAAACTTTGTAGAAATTGAGCTGGATGAAGAATATATGATTACAACGAACCAGTTTACTGCGCAGGGCGGTGATGGCTTTGAAACATTTGCCAAAATTTACGCTGAGGGCCGAGTGACAAATATCGGTGAAATTGATTGGGAACAACTGCGTAATTATATGGTTGAAGAAGACTATTTAAATGGTAAAGTTGATCCAGTACGTGAAGGACGGATTATTGATATCACTCGCGACGAAGTACCTGGCGACCTGGAGGACCCGAATGGTGAAGAACCAAAAGATCCGGGTGAGGACCCGGACAAGCCTGGTAAAGAACCAAAAGATCCAAGTGAGGATACGGACAAGCCTGGTAAAGAACCAAAAGATCCGGGTGAGGATCCAAAAAAGTCAGGTAAGGACCTAGAAGATCCAGGAGATGATTCAAACGGGAAACCTGGAGATGATGGAACTGTTGATAAAAATGATGATAAAAAAGGGAAAACCTTACCAACTACAGCTACAACCATTTATACTACGCTATTGATAGGGGCTCTGTTGCTATTAATAGGGACAATAATTTATATCTTAAAACGTCGTCAAGCTAACTAAATTTCTGTTACATTGTATGTGGACCTGCAGATAAGACTATCTTATTTGCAGGTTTTTTTCATTATTTGATTTTCGAATGATTTGCTTTCTCATATTTTTGTCATATTAAGAGCAATTTTCCAAGAACGGGGGGTGATCCCGGCAACAGTTTGTTTTTAAGTCAATGATCATGATGCTTACTTTTAGGATAAATTTAAACGCTATATTTCAGTATTAGAAGGAATTATTAGAAATGGACATGTGCTTAGGAACCCAATTGGAGTCAACCGGTTATTTATGAAAAATTGGCTAATTGCTCCATTATGAGATTAGAGTAAGATTTGAATAAAAGAATATGATAAATTAAAGTTGAATACGTATCCTAAACAAAGAGAATAAGTGTTATGTCTGTTAAATTTTATCGTAAGCAAGTATGAAGAACATACAATATAACAAAATGGGGTGAGCATATGGAGAACAAATATGAGCTTGGTTGGAATTTAGAAAATAGTTATATGGAATTACCTCCAATTTTTTACACAAAAACAAGACCAACACCAGTTCAGGAACCAAAATTAGTTAGGTTTAATAAAGTATTAGCATCTTCTCTTGGACTAGATGAGGATTTAGTGAAAACGGAAGATGCTACTCAAATATTTGCTGGAAATAAGTTGCCTGAAGGATCCATTCCACTTGCACAGGCGTATGCCGGTCATCAGTTTGGCGGTTTTACGATGTTAGGGGATGGGCGAGTGATTCTGTTAGGTGAACAGATAACACCAAAGGGGGAGCGTGTTGATATTCAGCTAAAGGGCTCGGGTAGAACGAAGTATTCGCGAGGCGGAGATGGGCGTGCGGCATTGGGGCCGATGCTTAGGGAGTATCTTATTAGCGAGGCGATGCATGCGTTAGATATTCCAACAACCCGAAGCCTTGCTGTCGTGACAACGGGGGAAGCAATTTTTCGGGAAACTAAACTTCCTGGTGCTATTTTAATGCGTGTTGCATCTAGTCATCTACGTGTTGGCACATTTCAATATGCTGCAGCTTGGGGTGAAGTGGAAGACCTCCGGGCACTTGCTGATTATACGATAAAACGTCATTTTCCTAAGGTTACGCAGGCTGAACATCCGTATCTTGCTTTACTAAAGAAAGTGATCAGGCGGCAGGCTTCGTTAGTAGCTAAATGGCAGTTTGTCGGATTCATTCATGGGGTGATGAATACGGATAACATGACAATTAGTGGGGAGACGATTGATTACGGTCCATGTGCATTTATGAATACATTTGATTCCAATACGGTTTTCAGTTCGATTGATACAGGAGGTCGTTATAAATATGGGAATCAACCTCCGATTGCACACTGGAATCTTACGCGTTTTGCGGAAACCTTACTCCCACTTTTGGATGAAGATGAAAAACATGCGATCAAGCTGGCAGAAGATGCCCTCGATGAGTTTCCGCGTTTGTTCAACGCTTTTTGGCTTGACGGGATGCGTAGGAAACTTGGAATGTTTACTGAAGAGCCAGGAGATCAGGAATTGTGCCAAGATCTTCTT
Organism: Pseudogracilibacillus sp. SO30301A; assembly: GCF_037072025.1. Taxonomy (NCBI): domain Bacteria; kingdom Bacillati; phylum Bacillota; class Bacilli; order Caryophanales; family Bacillaceae; genus Pseudogracilibacillus; species Pseudogracilibacillus sp. SO30301A. The sequence continues at coordinate 10,619 of NZ_JAXHDD010000037.1, forward strand.
CAGGCAATGGGAAAATATGAAGCAGATTTTACAAATACATTCTTAGCATTGACTTTTAATAGGCTGGAAGGTATGACATTATTTCACTCGGAAGAATTTAAAAATTGGCATAAACAGTGGACAAAGAGACTAGAGCAGCAGGAAAAGACGGAAGACGATGTGTTTGAGTTGATGAAAAAAAGTAATCCAGCAATCATTCCGAGAAATCACCTAGTGGAAGAGGCACTGGAAGCGGCAGTTGAAAGTGACGACTACTCTGTATTGGAAAATTTATTGGCTGATCTTTCCGAACCGTTTGCACATACGAAAAAGCAGGCTGAATATGCGAAACTGCCTGTTCCAACGACACCTTACCAAACATTTTGTGGGACGTGAATAGTTGAAGGATAATTTTAAACGTTAAAAGAAGTAATCGCTAATATTCATGGAGCGGTTACTTCATTTTTATTTTAATAGAAAAGGTCACCGTTGCTTTTATATTTAGCTTCGCTGAATTTTTGCTGTAATCGCTGCATGATCGATTAATAACGCTGAATTTTTTTCGAAATAGCTGAATTATTGATTGAATGCGCTGTATTTTGCTTAAGATTCGCTGAATGATTATTTGACTGATGGGGCGACAGATTAAAAAGAATAGCAAGTTTGTCCCCGTTATTGCATAGCATGTACTATAGAGAACTGTCAATTTGGTGGAGGTGCTTATATATTGCAACAGCAATTATTAAAATGGTTTCGCTATGCAATTGGATATGTTTTTATATCCTCGGGTATTGTGAAGTTATTAGTTCCAGATTTTAAAGGTGTTTTTTTAAGTTTCGGGCTTCCATTTCCAACCACTACTCTGTTTCTAGTGGCAATTATCGAAATAGCTTGTGGTGCATTTATAATAGCGAGAATGTATGTAAAATATGCAGCGCTTCTACTCACTGCAATTATGATAGGAGCACTTTATATTGCAAAACTGCCTCTTTTATTATCGGAAGGTATTTTATCATTTGTTTTTGAATCAAGACTCGATATTGTAATGCTCATCCTGCTTATTTTTTTATGGCGTCACCATGAAGAGGTATAGAAGCGGTTGAACATTATTGTGTTACAAGGTGAGCTTTAACCCAATTACCGACTCTAAAACCATTGCGATAAAAATAATTTTTTTCCAGTCTTTCGATTCACCAAATAAAACCATTCCGACTATTGCTCCACCAGACGCTCCAATTCCAGTCCACACTGCATAAGCTGTTCCCATAGGAAGTGTGTTCATTGAATAAGCGAGTAATATTGGGAACAATTTTATTATATCAACGAATAGACATTGGTTTTTCATTTGCAAGTTTTGTCGATTTGTTTTCATAGAAACGTTTCTCTAATAGGTTCTGAATTTTTCCCGAAATCGCTAAGCTTAAGCCGAACTTGCTAAATTATAACTTATTTTTCGCTGAATTAATATTTTGGAAACCGACCATTAGTTGATTGAAGCAACTCGAATTTATGATAAAATGAGAGAATGTGTTTAATAGAATTGGTTGTAGGAGTGGAATACTATTGAATAAAAAAGACATCGCTCATTTTCGTAGACAGCTGAAACTAAATAATGATCTGTTAACGATTAGAGAAATTTTTAATGTATATATCATGAAGGAATCAAGTGAAATTTATCATCAGCAAAGTATGCCGTTCGACCTGTTGGAAGAAGAGCAGAAGGAGTTATTTATGGAGAATTTTAAAAAAGTTCTTTCCGGGCAGTTGGATCAAAAATTATTTGAATTAAAGTTCCAGCGTGATGTGGAAGATAGCAGTCAGCTCATTCTTCATAAAGGTCTATTAAGTGATAAAGAGGAATGGAAAGAGCATATGTTAGAGCTTGTGGAAAAGATGCTGAAGGACAAGCAGTATGAAATGGATATGGTGGTGACGTTTATTCGGGGGGAATATCAACGGTCAATGAAGCGCCAAAGTGAAGAGTCAGATGAGCATGAACGGGATACCGTTTATGCGCATTCTTTTATTTTATGTAGTATGAATAAAACACAAGATCCGAAAAATGAATTACTGTTTGATTATGTTGAGAAAGAATTTAAGTACAATGTTGTCGTTGATCCTGTGATTAATTTAAAGGCTCCTACATCTGGATTTTTATTTCCGTGTTTTACCGATAATGCGTCTGATGTGAACCACGTGCTTTATTCGGCGGGGAAAGCGTATGAACTGGATTATCATTTTATCGAGGAAGTGTTGAATGCAGAAGATACGATGACGGCTGCTGAGGATAAAATTGTATTTGAAGAGATTGTCAAAAAAGTAGCCGGTGAACAGATGAATACAGAGACACTGTCGAATGTATATGAAAAAATTCATCAAGTGGTAGAGGAAAATGAAGAGGAAGAAGTTCCGACACTAGACTATAAAGATGTTGAAAACGTGTTAAAAGTAAGTGGCGTGGAAAAGGTGGAAAGAGAGCAGGTTGAAGCTGCTTTTGAAACCGTAATTGATGACAAGACTTATGAGCTAAAAGCGAGTAATATTCTCCCGAAATATACGTCAAAATCGATTAATATCAAGACGAAAGTGGCGGATATTAAGGTGAGCCCCCAAGACTTGAAATATGTGCGTCAAGTTAATGTGGACGGAAAACTTTGTTTGATGATTGAGGTGGAAGAAAACACGGTCATTGAAGGGTTTGAAATGATTCCTGAGGCGTTATTTGAAAGGGATAGAGAAACAGAAGAAGCTGTGAAATAAGAAAAAAGGAAATATATGAAAATTTCCTGTCCTTTCAGTTATACTAACAGTAGCGTGATAGGGTTTTCATGGGTGGTGGCTCGCTTTCTTTCCTTACTTTTGTAATAAGGAGGGGAGGTGATGCCTATGACAGTTTTTGGGTCACTGATTATTATGCTCACGTTTGGAGCATTAATCGTGACGATTCTGTCAGAACGAAAATAACCACCCTTGAGCCCACAAGCGAATAGGGTGATTATTTTTACTCTAGTAGCGAGTCGCCCCTTGAAGGGCTATTACGCTGGATCGTTCCATGTTACCGCATGGACGGTCTAATTAGGTTATGATTATCCACTTATAGTATACCTTAATTTTCCTTTTATTTAAACATATATTTTACCTTTATTTAAGATTAATTAGGCTTGATCATGGATTTTGTATTAAAAGTTCAAAATTAAACTGTGATTTTTTAAATCGATCTCTAGATCCCCCTTATATCAAAAATAACTGCCGGAACTTCCATGTTGACTAGGCCTTTCTTTTTATGAATAGTAAGTTCATAAGATGGAAGAAGACATCATTATATTGAATAAAAGGTATATTAATGACAAAATAGTTTTTCTAATTGTAAGGAGTTTTTAATTTGATAGAAAATAAAATAGAGTTTTATCATTCAAAAGGGAGGCTTTTTCTCGCAAGCATTTTTTCATTACTACTTGTCGCTTTAGGCACTTTATTAGTGTATATTGCATATATGGAAAAATCGATACTAATTATGGCTTTGGCGTTGTTTATTATTATTTTATTTTGTTTCTTAGGCGTTGCGAATATATTGAAAATGATCCGAATTTATCCTTATATTACGATAACGAATGAATATCTTCAATTAGATCCGTTTACGAAAAGTGAAGTAACAATTTATTTTACGGATATTGACTACATAAAGGTATCTGAAGTTTCATTTCAAAAAATCTTTGAGATTGTTTTATATGACGAAGATGAATATTTTGCTCAATTGTCCTTTCATAATAAAATGAGATTATTTATGAATCGAGTAACTGGATTTTCTTTATTTACGATGAGCGCAAAAGCCATTCGAAAACAAGAAAGATCTGCATTTCTAAAGACGTTAGATTTCATTATTCAACAAAAATTAAACAACGAAGCTCCAATCATTGAAATTGCACAAAAACAAAGTAAAGAAACGGACTTTATGGAAAAATATGATCCACCCCCGCAGATCAATCGATCCATCAATCGTTCATACTTTTTAAAATCTTATCGGTACAGCTTTATCATATTTGCTCTCTCGTTTATATTTTTCTATTTACTTATTAGTAAAAATGATAATTATTTATCTTATATTATAGTAAGCTTCATTTTATATCCTTTTGCGAAAGTGTTAATCGATTGGTTGTTCGGGTTTAAGTTAAGACATAGACTAGATAAGCAAAAAGGTTTTACTTATTATTTTGAACAATTAGCATTTATGTTCGACTTATTTTTATTCCATGTTAGTTTATTTATTGCTCCTATTGGAATATTATTCTTATTGATACGTTTTATCGTAATTCGGATAAAGCGGTAATAAGGTTAGATGGTTGAAAATTAACTATCCATAGATGAAATTGGAAAATGAAGTAATTCCACGGTTAAAGTAATCAATTATAAATATCAAAATATTTATATTACATGTTTACGTAATAATGAATTTGGGATATTACGATCATTCTTAGATGGTAAACCTTCCGGACTAATGGAATTTATGTCACTAGGTGAGCGTAAAAAATTGTAATCTAGTCATAAAGTTAAATCAGAAACGAATAAATTTAAATTTATTGAAACAATTAAGTGTTGTGTTAAATACCGTAACTTAACAAAGCAAGGAAAATTACTGTGGCTTTAAAATAAAGTAACCGTTTATAAAAAGGTTCGACGTAGAAAAGTTGAACCGTTTTACCCCTTTGGATATGATGTGTCCAAAGGGTGTACTTATGGAAAGCAGTATTCCACAATAGGGCCAAGATTGTCGAAGAAATCTTGTATTACATTAACTATGTACAAGGGGCAATTTAACATGTTAACAAGAGAGGATATATTTAAGCACGTCAAAGAAAATTACGACACTGTACCTGATTATCCATTTAAAAAATTTCCGAATTATGCTGTCTTGAGGCATAAGTCTAACGGAAAATGGTATGGTCTTCTCATGAATGTTCTTCTAAAGCAATTAGGATTAGATGGAAATGAAAAAGTAGATATACTCAATCTAAAATGCCCTCCCGAATTAATCGGCAGTTTTAGGAATGGACGATATATTTTACCTGCATATCATATGGATAAAGAACATTGGATAATACTTATTTTAAAACGTATCGATCCAAATTTAGAAGAAATTTATAACCTAATTGAGCAAAGCTTTAATTTAACCAAAAAATCGTAAATTACTCCTCTATAAAAACGGCGTCAATCTTGGATAAAGAACTGCGCCCTGTATTGCAGAATCGGGCGCAATTGTTAAACAGGTTAGTATCCGTTAAAAAATATAAAACGTCTGGATTATATCCAAACGTTTTCAGAGTGTATGTAGCTTAGCTGAAAAGCTTTTTCGAGAAGTGGTAAATCCTATATGATAATCCGATTTTTAAACTTATTACGGCAATTGCGATACTCCATATAATCTATGTTTTAATAAAAACTGTATTTATTGGACTCAAAGAAAAGGATAAAAAACCTAGAGATGTTTTTTGTCGGATTTATATCGCTTATGACAGGTATTTATATATCTCCCATTTGACGGTAACAGGTCATTCAACTTGCTCCCTAATATGTTTTTTGTACTTGTTATGTCAATTTTTCCAATGTACCTGTGGCGTTGTTAAGTATGTAATTTCTTTCATTTCATAATAACGAACTAATGTTTTTATGTTATACTTAAAGCAAGTGTGATAGGGCTTTCATGGGTGGTGGCTCGCTTTCTTTCCTAAGGGAGGGAGGTGATGCCTATGACAGTTTTTGAGTCAATGATTATAATGCTCACGTTTGGAGTATTAATCGTGTCCATTCTGTCAGAACGAAAATAACCACCCTTGCGCCTGACCAGCAAATAGGGTGATTATTTTTACTCTTTCGCGAGTCGCCCCTTGAAGGGCTGTTACGCTGGACCGTTTCATGTTACTAGCATGGAGCGGTCTTTATTAGATTATGATTATCTATTTATAGTATACCTTAATTTCGCTTTTATTTAAACAACATTTTTTTAAAAATCCTTAATGTCTCTTTTGAGGTGGAATGTATAAGAAAAAGTTGTAAAGATTGAAACACTGATTTATGAAACGAGAGTTATAGTAGGGGGATATGAAGTTGGTACTAAGGTTCAAGAATTGGAGATTTATGCTATACTAAAAGTAAGCGTGATAGGGCTTTCATGGGTGGTGGCTCGCTTTCTTTCCTTTTCAAAGGAGGGAGGTGATGCCTATGACAGTTTTTGAGTCAATGATTATAATGCTCACGTTTGGAGCATTAATCGTGGCTATTCTGTCAGAACGAAAATAACCACCCTTGAGCCTGACAAGCGATTGGGTGATTATTTTCATCTGTATTCGCGAGTCGCCCCCTTGAAGGGCTATTACGCCAGACCGTTCCATGTTACAGCATGGACGGTCTTTAATTAGATTATGACTATCTATTTATAGTATACCCTAATTTTTGTATAATTGAAACTATTATTTCTGAAGCAAGCAAAGCGTTTGAACCAAAAAAGAAATTGACGATTGGTGGGATGAAAAATTGTTGGTATAATTGTTATTATTGTCTTGTTTGTATTATTTGGAATTAACTTTTCTTTTGGAAAAGGTTCTTCATTAATCACAGGATTTAATATAATGCCTGTAGAAGAAAAAGAAAAATATGATGCCGTTGCCTTAAGTAAGTTCATGGGAAAAGTAATGTTCGGATTATCATTGAGTATGGTTTTATGGGTGTTTAGTGGAGCATATGATATAGAGTGGCTATTTTTTGTTGGTCTTATTTTATTTTTAGGGATTATTGTATTTACTCTAATATATGTTAATACAGGTAATCGATTTAAAAAAGGTAATGATTGATTGTAGCTTCATTATTCAAGAGTGGAAAACTGAAATAAACCCCTCTCTTTTTAAAAAGGGGGTCATTTTTGGAAAATAGTCGTATTCATTTAGTTTAAGACAGAAGTCGGTGTTGCTTCTTTGACGATAATAATTCCATCGTATGCTTCATCTGGTGTCATTTTAATCGTGTAGAAAAACTTTATAAATTTGTACCATGCGCGGAAGTCGTCGCCGATATTTGGCATTCTTTGTTTAGAAGTGATTATTTCTCGCAAGTCTTCTGATTCATCTGCCTTTTTGAAGTCTATGTAAAATATATTGGGATCGAAGTCCTCAAATGCACGGACTAATTTATTACGGTTTTTTACTGTGTAAATTTTTCGTTCATTTTTACCACTGTTATAAGCTTGGAAAGTACTTTCCAAAAAGTCGGTTCCTATGGCAAAATACCGTTCACCGTAAATATCATCTAAATAATCTCCCATTGATTCGTAACCGAATGCCGCGGAGGTTTTTTCAATATGCCCATTATGAGCGGAAACAAATAGTTTATTGTGTCCCCGTGCCGTTTCAAACTCAACAATCCATTCTAAATTTTCTGCTAAATATTTATCACGTATTCTAGCGTACGAATCTTCATTCATAAGTAGGTCTGTCCGCTGTTTCATAATTTCTGCGTATTGTAAGGCGAATATGAATTCTTCCTGTGATGAATGTTCGACATAGGAATCTTCATTTGCTTGTAAATCCGCAATAATGGAATCGACTATTTTGTCAATTTCCTTTAGTTCGTCTTCTGTAAAATCATGCATAGATTCGTTTGTGACATGTTCTAATTTCAGGGAAAAACTTTCTGCCGCCTCTTCATTTACAATTGAATAATAGTCTAACAGGCCTGCTTTATTATAATCATAACGTTGCATATCATTTCCATAAAAATAAATCTTCTCCTCTTCATTTGCTGTTTCATTATAATCATGCATCCACTGGATAAGATCAATCATTTCTTTTGTTCGGTAGATCCCATAGTCAAGCGCTTCTACCGCATCTTTTGCTGAACCATTTCCATTTAAAATAAAGTCATTAATTTGTTGCCCGCCTCCAAAGTCGCCCTCAAGTACAAAAACGCGGACATTTGCATGTTCCATCAATGCTTGAAATACGTCTTTTTTAAGTTTCTGAAATTCAATGTTTCCATGTGTTGCTTCACCAAGTCCGATGACTTGTACATCGTCAGGGATGGTTATTTGATCAATTGGTGAGATAAGGTCATTTGCATCATCTAGTGTTCCTTTTCCGCAAGCTGACATAAAAGTAAAAAGAAAGAACATTATACTGAAAACGAAAGTTTGCCTTGAAAAACTCATATTATTTCCTCCTTGCTACGTATTTTAACAGGAGGATGAAATAAAAAATGAAAGTTTATTAATATTTTATAAAAGTGGCGGAATAAAGTCTTACGTGATTATCGTGAATAATACTATGAGGATGTATGCTACGTTCGTGCGAATCTTTTTTAAAAAAAGATGTGCTAACTTGGATAAATTGATATACTTGACAAATACTCCATGTAGGAAACCAAAAGATAAAGGAGTGGTTGTGATGAATTGGTATGAGAAATTGAGTAAATATTTTCCGGTGGAGGAAATGAAGTCGAAAGAGCATATGGAGATGTTGTTGAAGGAGAAGGATGATGTATATTATAAAGATGAGAGTCCGGAACACGTGATGATGTATGCGGAATTTGATGCGTTTATTTTTATTGATTACTTGTGGGTGTCTCTGGAAACGAGGGGAAAAGGGATCGGGCGTAAATTACTTGAGAAGATGAAGGAGAAAAACAAGCCGATTATTTTAGAGGTGGAGCCTGTAGACTATGATGATTCGGATACGGAAAAAAGGCTTCGTTTCTATAAACGGGAAGGATTTTCCCATGCGAAGTCCATCGGGTATACGCCCCAGTCGCTAGCAACGAAAGAAAATGCACCACTTGAAATTTTGTATTGGTCGCCGAAAAAAGAGTCTGAGGAAGAGATTTATGAGCAAATGAAAAAGATATATGAAGAAATTCATACATATAAGGATGAACAAATATACGGGGAGGCGTATGAACCTGTTGATGAGGTGCTGACGTTTGATGAGGGGACGGATAAAAAAGATATGTTAGGGGGGAGATGACGATAATGATAAAGGGCAATCTCTTAATTTCAAGGAGATTGTTTTTATTTAAAAGCAGGAAATTCACATGGCATCTTAAACATGTACTTGGGATAATACAGCGAATTCTTTGCTATGGGTTTCAGCGATTCATGCAAAAATTCAGAACACTGAATTTATTTTAGCGTTTGCAGTGTGTTTCATTTTGAGTGCTACAGGAGCGTATCCTTTTGTCCATATTTTTAATATATTTAACCTATATTTTTGTACGAACTGGTAATATAGAAAGAGCACCCATATGTATATCCCTAAACGTTACCAAGAAACAAATAAGCAGGAAATAATAGATTTTATTGAGAAAAATGTTTTTGGAACGATTGTAACAACAAAAAATGGTAAACCGATCGCAAGCCATTTGCCTTTGCAGCTATATACAGAAGGTGATGATATCTTTATCACTGGCCATATGGCGCATGCAAATCCGCAATGGAAAACTTTGAAGGATAATAATCATTATGTTCCAAGGGCCACATGCTTACATCTCTTTTTCATGGTATAAACAGGAAGATGTACCGACTTGGAATTATCAATCTGTTCACCTGTATGGATCGTCAAGGTTATTAAACGAACAAGAGTTAGAAGATGACCTTATCAGATTGCTTAAAACATTGGAACGTAATCGCAAAAATGCAGCTTTATGGGAAAATTTATCTGCCGGGACTAAAAAGCAAATAAAAGGCATTGTTGGATTTAGAGTAAACGTTAAAGAAGTAGAAGCTACTTATAAATTAAGCCAAAATCGTACGGAAGCAGACTATCAAAATATCATTGATAACCTTTATGAGGAAGAAGAGATTAATTCTCACCAGTTGGCAGAAGTGATGAAGAAAAATAGATAATAAGGAGAATTTGATTCATGGATTTTAAAAAGAGGAAGAAACCTGTTTTATATTTCGGTATTATTCTTTTTATTGCTGGATTAGCTGATATTAAATGTAAAGGGTTATTTTATCAAGCCCTTCCTAAATCAATACAGACATCTTTGGATCGTTTTAGCCTATAATTTTTGTAACGTAAGTAAAAAACTTCCTAATAAAAAATATAAATGACACATGATAATAACGAATATGTGTCAAAAGGGAGGTAGAGAGAATGAGTACACAAAAAGTTGCAGTGATTACAGGTTCAGGTCAAGGAATAGGTAATGAATTAGCGAATCGTTTAGTAAATGATGGCTTTTCCATTGTATTAAGTGATATTAATGAAGAAACGTTGCGTGGGGCAGAACAAGAGTTTAAAAATAATGGGTTTGAAGTTGCTTCATTTGTTGGAGATGTTTCCAGGCTTGACGATCAAAATGTCCTTGTCAAACATGCGGTAGATACATTTGGTAGCTTAGATGTTTTTATCAATAATGCCGGAATTGAAGGCGAGGTAGCTCCGGTTACGGAAGTTACACCAAAAGCAGTGGATCTCATTATGGAAATTAACGTGAAAGGGGTTATCTATGGTATTCGGGCGGCAGCGAGACAAATGATTGAACAAGGAAAAGGCGGGAAAATTATTAATGCATGTAGTATCGCAGGACATGAAGGTTTTGAAATGTTGAGCACATATTCGGCAACAAAATTTGCTGTAAAAGGATTAACACATGCAGCAGCGAAAGAACTCGCGAGTCATAAAATTACCGTCAATTCGTATTGTCCTGGAATTGTAGGAACGTCGATGTGGGAACGGATTGATGAAAAAATGATGACATTTATGGGGACGAAAAAAGGAGAAGCATTCGAAAAATTTGCCGAGGGAATCGCACTTGGTCGTACTCAAACCCCAGAAGATGTAGCTAATCTTGTATCCTTTTTAGCTTCACCGAATGCAGATTATATCACTGGACAAAACATTCTCACGGACGGTGGTATGGTATACCGATAAAAACTTGAATATCTGTAGTAGAGTGTCACGAAAAAGCTTAAAGCCTAATTTTAATCGAGAAATTAGGCTTTGACTATTTTGCCAAAATCCAAGCTGAATCGGATATACTTATTGTTATGTAAAAAAATCAATATAATTTTTATACAGTATCGATGAACCTAGACTTTTCTGCCATTTATCCTTCGTATGCTTTCCGCATCTCTTTAATATCAAGTTTTTTCATTTTAAGAACTGCTTGATTGACACGATTAATTTGCTCCTGTGTTCCACTCGCCATCATCTCATCCATTTCTCTTGGTACAATTTTCCAGGAAATTCCGAATTTATCTTTCAACCAGCCGCATTGTTCGGATTCAGGTTTGGAACAGAATCATATTTTGGCTAGTAGGTAGGAGGTGGAGTTCCAGACTCTACCAAAAAAACGGTAATCATCATCACTATTTTACATATCGATAATTTTAAAATTTGAGAGGTTAAGCATATTGGTTAACATGATAACTTCCTTTCAGTATTTATAATAAATCTCTTTCTGAGATTACCTTTAAAACGATAACCATATTAAAGACCATTTTGCACACAACTTTCGAAATATTATCATGAAATATATGATTGACTATATTCTCTACTTGAAAAACATCTTTTTCTACATGGAATAAATCTTTCTGCTACTTCTTTCTATGTTCATCTTGTTTTTCAAACACAAACAAGGTAGGATTCAAACCCTTCAAACTCAAAGGATAAGATTCCAGACAAGAAAGGCCTAATCGTTTTGCTTCCCAAAACAATTGATTTGCGCTTTCAGACAAAATAACGGCTCTCCCACTTGGCTTCAAGACTCTACATATTTCATTCATCATATGGTGATTGAACGATTCTAAATCCTCGTCAGGTGAAATCTGTCTCCCAAATGGAAGATTCGTTACAATTTTATCGACATAACCAGTAGAAAAAGGCAATTGCCGTGCATCCCAAACATTAATTTGCACCTTCAAATCATCAAGATTACTCTTAGCAACCTTTGTGACTACACCAGATATGTCTCCACCAAGTATCTGGTTTGCGGGGTATGTGGCTCGTTCAGACAAAATTGTGCCTGAACCACAACAAGGGTCTACGAAAATATCTGTTGATTTAGGATCTGACAACCACACCATCGCATGAGCTACGGTAGGAAGTAATGATGCACGAGAGAACCGTCGTTTCTGATTGCGAAAACGAAACGTAGCATCTGTTAGCCGAAGTGAAAAAATCACATGATGATGTTCCATGTCGAGTCTGAATTCTAGCTGATGATTTTGAGACGTTCCAATATTCCAGTCGGGGTAATGCTTATGAATACCCTCCATTGCTTTTTTTGCTACTTCAAAACGACTATAGGATTGTTTTCCTTTACGGCTTGCATTTACCCAAAATAACTGTTTATTATCAATAAAATCCAAGTCCAACTGGGAAATTGGCTCACTTACCTGAAATAAATGCTTTTTATGTGGTCCAATTTGAAATTGATCAATCAGTTGAAACAAGTTATCTGCCGATCTTAAAGAACTTAAACATGTAAAAGTCTCAGCTGTGGTAAAGAATACCTTCCCTCTATTTATTTGAATTATTTCAGAATCACTCACCTTGTTGTTAATCTCATTTGATAAAACGTATTCTAATCCAGGCAATACGCTCGCAAAATAAAGAGTCATACTAACGCCTCCAATTTTTTGAACGCCGTTTTAAGAACACAAAAAAGCCGTGAATGAACTACCTTAAGATTCATCACGACTTCTTGTAAACTTTAACTATAAACTGTTTTACACGAGAGTGTTAGACAGTATTATTTAACGGCATTATGATAGACCTCAGTTCATTGACTGCTGATACTTGAAAACTACACGACAAATTAACCCCGTCTATCAAGGGGTTTTTTCAAGTATCATTGTTATTCAATTTGTGATTATCGAATAACTGTCAAGAACACTGCCATCATCATGATTAGAATACCTCCACCCATTTATATTACCATTATCTTAAAACATCGGATTTAAAAAATCAACAATTTATCGTATTTCTTTTTCTTCTCGATAACGCAAACCAACATGCTTTTTGAAGGGATATAGAATTTAACTTATACAATTATTTTAAATGAACCATACATGTTAAGTACAGAAATAGAATGTGGAGTATAGTGTTTAGTTACTTATCATAAGGTTGAAAAAATAATTTTCTACACAATTATCCGATTTATGGTTGTATATACAACAATTAACTATTAGTTTTTTCCACACGATAATCCGAATACCCACTTTTTATAAATATATATTCCAAAATTTTTTAAAAAAATAACTACATCCTATAAGAGTGTTGTTATTTAACACTGCAAAAACTGATATTGCATTTCGCCATAAAAATCGGCGTCGATTAATAGCCAGATATTTAATTGGTTGTTTCCTTATATTGTTCTTTTTTTGTAAGGATTACGGGGCCATACAAATGGAAACAGCAAGTGATTTCCAATTAAAGAAATCTAATTTCCCATAATTATAAACAAAAAATGTACTAGTCTATGATTACATTCTTAAACTGAAGTAGGTAGTAGTTTTAGTGAGGTTTTAGTGGGATTTCAGTAATTCGTTTAGTGAAAGTGACCTGAATAACGTGTTATAATCTCTATCAATACAGAAAAAAATCTGCCTTATTAGAAAGGAGTTTGCATATGACTACGATTTGTATAATAAGGCATGGCGAGACAGATTGGAATAGAGAGGGACGGATGCAGGGAATAGCCGATATTCCAATGAATCCAACGGGAAAGGAACAAGCGGAAAAATGTGCCACGTTCCTGGCTCAATCTAATTGGGACGTTATCATTTCTAGTCCACTCACCCGTGCTAAGGAGACTTCACTAATTATTAATAAGAAATTACAACTACCGATTATCGAGATGGCTGCTTTTAAAGAGAGAGACTATGGGGATGCAGAAGGGATGACGAGAGAAGAACGGGAAGCGATGTTTCCGGATCGGGAATTCCCAAATCAGGAGTCGCGAGAATCTTTGACGACTCGTGTGATGGGAGGCATTCAGAAACTTCATGATACGTATCCTGGTGGAAAGGTGCTGCTTGTTGCACATGGTGGAGTGATTAATGCGATCCTTGCAACCATCTCGAATGGCGATATCGGTTCAGGGAAGACGAGTTTAAGCCATGCTTGTATAAGTAATATATATTATGACCAAGATAAGTGGATGATCAAAAATTATAATCAAATTACTCATTTATAGACGAGTTTGGAGGAAATGATGAAGCGAATCAAACTATTAATCATTCTAATATTATTGACGGCGTGTAATAGTAATGCATCTGAAGAAGATAAAATACACTCTCCGGAAAGGGTACTTCAGCTTGAGCGAAAAAACATGCCCCAGAGGTATGTTGTTGATCCGATTTCTGATTTGGATATTCAGGCAGAAGCAGCTATCTTGATCAATGCAGTAACGGGTGAAGTAGTTTTTGAGAAAAATAGTTCTACATCTCTAGCTGTTGCAAGCATGTCAAAAATAATGACAGAGTTGTTAATTTTAGAAGCAATTGAAGAAGAGGTGCTTCGCTGGGAGGATACTACTAAAATCAGTGATTATGCATATACCATTTCCAATCATCCCGGGTTTTCTTCGGTTCTTTTAGAGCAGGATCAAACCTATACAATGGAAGAGTTATTTCATGCGATGGCGATTCGGTCTGCAAACGGAGCCACGATTGCATTAGCAGAAGCAATGAGTGGAAGTGAAAAAGAGTTTGTGGCGCTCATGAACGAGAGGGCGCGTGAACTGGGACTAGAGGACACGCATTTCGTTAATAGTACCGGGTTAACGAATGATGATCTGCAAGGATTTCATTCAACTGGTTTACTTGATGATAAAAATATGATGTCGGCAAATGATTTGGCTACACTTACCAAGTATATTATCGATCGATTTCCTGATCTGTTAGAGGTGACCAAGCTTAAAGAATTTGATTTTCAAGGAGAGACGTATACTAACTCGAACTGGATGCTAACAGGCACAGAGGTAGATTTTATAGACGTCGATGTAACGTATGACGGAGTGGACGGGTTAAAAACGGGTTTTACAGAAGAGGCCGGATATGGATTCACAGGGACAGTTCAAATGGGTGACGTACGGGTAATTTCGGTAATTATCGGAACCGAGGAGATCGAGGATCGTTTTTTGGAAACGATTATGTTATACGAAGCTGTAGAAGAGCAAATGTAGAACAAAATGATTTCACATTTTAAAGTTATTACGGCTAATTCTGATACAGCTGGAATTTTTGGCTTGGTAAAAGAAAAAAATCATTAATGACGGACGATTATTTCTTTTTTAAAATGCTCTTATTCTTTCTGTATAATTTAGCGTATGTTAAAATTAATTGGATGATTGTACAAAAACGATACATAGTTGCTGGAAAGTGGGTTATATTTTGGTTGAAAATCAATCACATGAAAACTATATAAGAAAAAATCTTCCTTTAATTTTAGTATTACTATCAGGAGCGTTTATTACGATTTTAAATCAGACGCTTTTAGGTACAGCACTTCCACCGATTATGGAAGATTTAAATTTAAATGAAAGTACAGTGCAATGGCTGCAGTCGATTTTTATGCTTGTAAATGGGATTATGATTCCAGTTACGGCTTTTTTAATTGAACGGTTTACGACGAGAAAGCTGTTTTTAACGGCGATGAGTTTATTTGCTTTTGGTACACTTGTCGCAGCGGTTGCTCCCGGCTTTTCGTTACTTTTAATTGGACGAATTTTCCAAGCGGCTGGAGCGGGGATTATGATGCCATTAATGCAAACAATTATGTTTTTAATTTTTCCAGTTGAACGAAGAGGAACTGCGATGGGAATGTTCGGACTTGTCATCGCTTTTGCGCCGGCGATTGGTCCGAGTTTATCCGGTTGGCTTGTCGATCATTTTCCGTGGCGAAGCGTTTTTTATGTAGTGTTGCCAATTGCCATTATTAATATTGTTGCGGCCTATTTTTTACTGAAAAATGTAACGGAACAAACGAATCCAAAAGTAGATATCTTGTCAATCATTCTATCAACTTTTGGATTTGGTGGATTGTTGTATGGATTTAGTATTGCCGGAAGTGTCGGCTGGGTCAGTGCACAATTTGTCATTTCCATTATCGTAGGTGCAATTTCGCTTTTTATTTTTATTTTAAGGCAACTGAAATTGGAGCATCCTATTTTGGAATTTAGGGTATTTTCATACAAAATGTTTTCCCTGACGACAGGGCTGGGAATGATAGTGTTTATGTCAATGATCGGGACAGCGGTCATTCTGCCTTTATATATGCAAAACATGCTCGGATTTACAGCGTTTGATTCGGGATTGGTATTGTTTCCAGGAGCGATTATAATGGGATTAATGAACCCAATTACTGGACGCCTTTTTGATCGATTTGGAGCGAGAGGACTTTCGATTTCTGGATTTTTCATATTAGTGATTACTACATTTATGTTTACGAATTTGACCACGGAAACCTCGTTCCCTTTCTTAGCGGTAATGAATGCTTTTAGGATGTTGGCGATTGCGATGGTGATGATGCCAGTTACGACAGCAGGATTAAATGAGTTGCCTCCTCACTTAATTCCACATGGATCAGCAATGAACAATACGTTCCGCCAAGTGTCGGGGGCAGTTGGAACGGCGATGCTTGTAACGATTATGGCAACAAGTGCAATCCCGGAAGCAGGAGTTGAAGGGCTAATCCACGGTGTCAATGTTTCCTTCATAGTTGCAGGGGTGATTTCGGTTCTCGGATTGATATTATCTTTTTATATAAAAAAATCAAAACAATCATCAGCGCCATTAAAAAAGCAGGCATGAAAATGTATGAGTAGTTCAGATCAAGAGTACAAAATATCAAATTGTGCTCTTAATTGAACTTTTTTTACATTAATTTTTAAAATAGGTAGTTGCAAGTCAATATATCATATTAAGGCAACTGGATAATATGTAAGTACGATTTAGATTTATTGTAAATTCATCGATTTTCTTCATAAATTTTAATCGGATTATAAAATACATTTATGGTACACTTTATTTAAATTATTTTTAAATGTCTATTCAAACAACAGCCAGATGGTGTAAAGGGAGGGGATAAATGTATTTACTTTGGTAAAAAACGATATTAAATTGATGGAAATCGAAGAAGAAATAATGAATTCTAATCCAGAATATAAATTAATCGCATATGATAGGCAGTTCCTTGGAAATGAGGATATTTTCGAAAAAACAGGCGCTAATCTGGAATAAGGCTCAGCGTCCAAACTTGAGAAATAGAGCCAGGTCGTGAATGAAATGGAGAGTTATTGTTATGAAACGAATAGTTTTATCCATCATTCTACTTAGTATGACCTTACTTGCAGCCTTTTTAGGCTTATACGGTCAAGATATAGCTTATTACTTTGAAGATCATTTATTTTATGAATCCCCCTTTAAAACATTAATTATTGTAACTGTGACGAGTGTTAGTTTATTTTTACTTACACTCATAATAGAAATTATCCTATTGGCAAGGCAAAATTTAAAGCCAAAAGTATTTATTGTTTTATTGATGACAAATGTCGTAATTGGTTTCTTCGTTTCGTGGTGGTCTTTGTTTGTTTTAGCTATGTGGTGGGGATAATGTCAGATTCCACAAACGACGGTCACGAGAATAGAATAATTATGCGCTGTAATAGCGCAAATGGTTGAAGAAAGATAAAAATACTGACAGACAAGGGGAGATGAGTTTAGTGAAATTTGTTGATCACCAGGTCAATAACAATGGAGTTATTATTCATTACTTAGAGTCTATGTCTGAATCTGAAATCAATCATAAATCTCCATTGGTATATATACCTGGTATGTTAGGATTTGCAGAACAATTTCTGGATGAAATGAATGAATTTAAGCCAAGAAAATGCGTCTCTATGAGTTTAAGAGGATGTGGGAAAAGTAGTGTACCATTAACCGGCTATTCATTTGATGACCACTTTTCTGATGTGGAAGCTGTTATTAATAATTGTGGTTTAAGTGAATTTTATTTGATGGCTTATTCTATGGGGGTTCCATATGCAATAAATGCGGCATTAAAACAACCTGATAAAATAAAAGGGTTAATTATATGTGACTATCCTCCCCGTATGCCACAGCTTCCAAAAGATTGGGTACAAAAAGTTTTATCAAACTCCGTAGTGGAAAAGTCTAAAAAATATTTTATTCCTGCCCTTCAGCAAGAACTAAAAGAAACGGATTTAACGAATCAACTAGATCATATAAAGTGTCCGGTATTAGTTATTCGAGGGTTAAAAGAAGATGCAATGTTAAAAACTAAATTTTTGAAGGAATATAAAGATCGGTTAAGCAATCTTGAAATCGTTGAATTTAAAGATTCAGGACATCAGCTTTGGATTCCAAATTATGAGAGATTTATAAATGTCATAAAGGATTTTATGGAGAAATTTGAATAATTATTTTTTCCACAAACGGGTGCTTATCCTTAATAGGAAAAAATTCCAATATAGTTCGTGTTCAAAAAGGAGCAAAAAGGACCAAGAAGTTCGAGGCGGCGCAGAAACAAGCATTCGTGCGAAATTCGCAGTGTCATTATTACCGGACTTTTTGAACATCCTCTTATATGTTTTTTAGAGACAATAAAGTAGCACAGGAAATCGAATCATACCCGGAATTGAAAGAATCACTCAAACGATATCTTGATAGGCCAATAAAGACATTGTAAACGAATGGATTATAATCGTTCTAGAAAAGGGCGCTTTTTCTTAACAGGAATCTTATACCGATATGTGCTAGATGTGGAGTAACTGATTGTGAAAAAAATAGAACTTTTAAATAATATGTAAAGTCAGAGGTGTTGAAGAAAGGATTAAAAATTTTAATATAGGTTAAAGAAAAAGGAGGAGCTGGATGTTAAATCGAGTCATTCAACAGTTCGAATTGAATGTGTTATCAATTAACGGGGTTGAAGATTCCCATAGTTCAACAGTTTATAAATGCAAATTACGAAACAGGAAAAATGTTTATTTGAAAATACCATACACAAAATTGAAATATCAGCGCGAGCTGGAAGCCTATGAAATCTTAAAAGATAGAGTTTCCATTCCTAAAATGTTGGATTATTGGTCTGGTGACGAGGTGTCTCCCGGTGCATTTTTATTATCTGAATTAAAAGGGAAGCCGCTAACTAATAAGGCTATCCCAACAGTAGCGTTTCAAGTTGGGATCCTTCATGCCTCAATGCATCAAATTCAGCCACCTACTACGATGAAGTTAACAGGCATACAAAATGAATTTTCGGAATGGTCTAATTTTGTCGAACGTCAATTTTATAGTTTTGCCGAGGATGTAAAGGAAGTTTTGGATGAAAATTTATATAGACAGGCCATTGAAAAATTTGAAAATATGAAACTACAGCTACCTCCTTCAGATGGCCCAAGCTTTATACATATGGATTTTCGTCCAGCAAATATAATTGTTGATGAAGATAAAGTCTCAGGAATGATAGATTTTGAGAGTGTACGGTTTGGTTCAACAGAAATCGATTTCACCAAACTGTATCGTGATTTTTTAAGTTTCGATTTTAACTTATATCAGTCCTATCAAGAAGGTTATAACTCCATAAGGCCATTAATTGATTTAGAAGTTGTGTTGCCATTTTATCAATTTACAGATGCTTTTAATAGTATTGGCTGGTGTAAACGTCGCGGAATTGAAAAAAACGCTTCATTTCTTGACGAAAATCTTTCAATCCTAAAAAAAGCGTTACTATAAGTGCATGTTCAAAAAGTCCGTTAAAAATGACACTGCGAATTTCGCACGAATGCTTGCTTTTTCGCTCCTTGAAAAAGGAAAGCACTTTTTCTGCGTGCTAGAAGCGTTTCCTTGGAAAAGAAGATCACTTTTCCTGCGTGCCAGATCTTTGCTCATGTATTTAAAAGCATACATTCCGCTGCCAGGAGCTACGTCGCCTCCAACTTCTCGGTTCTTTTTATCCTCCTTTGAACACGTACTAATAAGGGCTAAATCTTGAAATTGCGCATATTTTAGTTTTATGACAATTGTAGCTGAATTTTTTTGTTATATTATAAACTCAGATATTCATTACCTATTTTTCTCTAGAATTGATTTCTGCCTCGTCGACGTCTAAAAGGTTGAGAAGGGTAATGCGTCACTCCATTAGATCTTTGATCTCCAGTAAAAAATAAAATGGAACCTTGTACTTTTTTCTCGTATACTACTCCTAATGACTCATGTCGGTCATAATAAATGTGAGTTTCGGCTCTTTCGTCATTCATAAATGAAACGTATAATGTTTCGTTGATGGTAAAATTTTTATTGGAGGTATTTTAATGAACTACAAGATGGTGCTAGTCAGTGTCATATCCGTTTTTTTAGTCGGATGTTCTGCATTAGGCATTGGCACAGGTAAACAGCAAGATGCGATTTTAAAATTTATTAATGATGACGTGGAAGAAGCAAGTCAGCATCAGGAAAATTCTGCACTTTTATTTAATGAATTGTTAATGGATCCTGAAATAGAAGAAGATGTTATGGTAGACCGGATCAAAAATGAGGTTATTCCGGAGGCAGAAAAAGCAGTAGATATTGTTGAAAATATTGATGTACCGATAGAAGAACTAGAGGAACCTTATGCGTTTTTAAAAGAAGGATTAGATTCGTACACTAATGTACTCCATATTTACTTGAAATTGATCGAAACGAATGATCTTACGATAGAAGAGGAGTTAGATGAAGCATTTTCTGGGTATGACACGGCTTTGGAAAAATATCATAACTCAATAGAAGAACTAGCGGATGAATTTGATATTGAATATGAACGTTATGAAACGGATGTTGAATGAACCATCCACTAAGACAAAAAAGTAATCGTTAATTGTAGCGATTACTTTTTTTAGTAGATAAGTATAAATCCTTTTTTGACTCGCATAATCACAATTTTAGTTTTCAACATAAAGCCAAGTTTTCTAATGAGTTGAAAGAAATGTAGTAAAAAATCCGGACTTAAATTCATACAAGTTTGACAGTTCGGGTTGATAAAGTAGCGAGAAATGGTAATGCTTTATATTTTATCCAGTCTATCGATCATTGAAAAATTGTCTAACTATAATGGCGCCGGTTATCAGTTACTTGAGAGTATTTTAAAAAATGATTCGGTTCTTGCACTTTTATTTTTCTTGCTGTTTCTTATCTGGATGTACCTGACCACTATTATTCGTTTCATATGTTAGAAGAAAGACTTCGACAAGTGATGAAGAAGAAAGATGAACTTATTTGAGACTCCCACCCGTTAACGGACAACTCGCTATCGCCAGTGGGATTCTTTGAATGAATAAGCGTTCTTTAATCCATTTCTGTTTTGAACATCCCTCAAGATTGGGGTATCCCATTACCCCACCATCTCCAGTGCATAAAGCAGATATGACTATACTACTGTTACCAGAGTACAGCTTTTCGTTCTATGTGTTTCTAGCGTCTTTTTCTTGACGGCACCTATTGTTTTACCCATAACATGATTGGGCTATCTGAATCTTATACAATGCCCAGTTTTCAATAAACGAGGAAGGTTTAGCGTCTTTTGCTTGACTATAAATTAAGTATAGGATTTATTCTGTCAATTAAGGTAGCAGTAGCTATACTTTGTCTGAGCTCACTATCATCCCTTGTTTAAAACGGTCTACCACATTTATTTTTAAAGTAACACTAATTTCTATAAATCCTCAATTATTTATCTTAGAGAATTTTATGATAGAATGATTTTTGCGGATGTTTTCGCAAGGTTTGTATAAATTTATCAGCGTATTACGGATAAAATAAGATTTCATACGGGTAAATTCTGAGTTGAAAATTAGAATACCACCAAAAAAACTATTACATATGAAAGGGATGTTTAAAAATGGCTATATCATTAGAAGGAAAAAAAGCAATCATTACAGGTGCAGGGAAAGGGATTGGACGAGCAACAGCTTTAGCACTTGCAGAAGAAGGGGTTTCGCTTGGTCTGATTGCACGAACAGAGGCGGATTTACAAAAGGTAGCGGACGAAGCCAAAAGTAAAGGTGTAAATGTTTCCATTGTGACTGCGGATGTGGGATCAAATGAAGAGGTTACAGCTGCAATCGAAAAATTAATTTCTGAATTTAAAACCGTAGATATTTTAATCAATAATGCTGGAATTGCAAAGTTTGGTGGATTCCTTGAACTTGATGTTGAAGAGTGGGAAAGAATTATTCAAGTAAATTTACTCGGCATGTATTATGTGACACGAGCGGTATTACCGACGATGATTGAGCAAAAGTCAGGAGACATCATTAATATTTCATCAACTGCAGGGGAGCGCGGCGGTCCGGTAACGAGTGCATACAGTGCATCAAAGTTTGGCGTATTAGGCCTAACAGAATCACTTGCAATGGAAGCGCGAAAATCTAATATTCGTGTTACTGCACTTACGCCAAGTACGGTAGTGACTGACTTGGCAATTAACCAGGGATTAGTGAAAGGCGATGAGGAAAACGTACTTCAGGCAGAGGACTTAGCTGAACTTATCGTGGCACAGCTGAAATTAAATAGACGAGTATTTGTGAAATCTGCAGGACTTTGGACGACAAATCCTTAATTTTCTCATATAGATTTGTTGGGAAGGTAGAGATTGATAAACACAAAAGTGTGAGATTGACATTGAGGAGTGATCAGAAGTAATCGTTTCGCATTATTTAGGGGAACGATTACTTTTTTATTTTACGAAGACATATTGAACTAAATAAATGGATAATTTCACCATAACATTTATCTATATATTTCTACCTTTGTGGTAGTCTTGCTTATATGATGTTTATTATTACAGCCTTGAAAAAGATGAAAATTTTTGCTGAACAGATCTACACCATTGCATCCGGAAAGGAGATAGAAGCAGGCAGAAGGTACGATTCGTTTTGATGATAATCAATTAGAAGTGGAAGAGGCTAAGGAATGGGAATGATCGATCATTTCCAAATAAAGAGTTAGTTCAGTGACAATAGGTCTGAAGATACTGAACTTTTTTAAAGCATATAAAGGTGAAACAAGTGCTAAATTCCTACGTCTTTATCCTCTTGAGAAATTGTTGGCGCATTGATTTACTATGATAGTATGGGGCTTTTTTGGAAAAAAAACAGGGAGTAGATGAACATGAGAAAGTTCTTTATTATTATTTTTTCAATAATGGTTTTGACAGGGTGCAGCCAGCTTATGGATGATATCCTCTATAAGTTTGCAGATGGTGAACGAGTTACGAAACAAGTATCGGAAGAAGAGATAGAAAATGACGATGATTCGGATATGGAAAGAAATAACAATTTAATTGATGATGAAAATTTTTTGAATGAACGTGAAGCAATTGAAAATTTAATGGAAAAGCAACGAGAATTGTTAAAACCGGGCTTTATAAAAAATGAAAAAAATGTGATCGATTTGCAATTAGACTATATCCCTTTAGACGGTATATTAAATTATTCTGCTTATTATGAAGGGAACCAAAATGTCCCAATGATTTTTTATAAAGGAATGATAAATTTTAACGAAAAAGTACTTGAAGACCGATACAGTGAGTTCCAAAATAAAAAGAAATTGGATCATGATAAAATTGATGGTATGTACGGTTTGATGGGTGACTCTTACCAAACGTATGATATGTGGGGTCAATACAAGGGAAATGTGTACAATATTGGAGTAGCGAAGGAAAACGACGAAACGAATGAAAAATTAGTTGAAATGATTAGTCAAACATTAAAAACAGAAGCAGAAGGTGCTTACGATCCTCTGTATAGTATATTTTCTATAGATATAGATAAAATTAAATTCCCTAAATTAAATAATGATTATTCGGAACTTAGCGCGTTGTCAATTATTTATTTTGGGTATGATGATAAATTGTCGCTGGATGTCACTTATCTAATCGGTGGGTATGATACAATTAGATATTCAATTTTGGAAAAAGAAGAAACAATGTCTGATTACTATACATCAATAGGTGACGTAGAGACTGAAAATGGTGTAAAAGTTACGATCTACGAAGAAGACGATCGAGATAATGAAATTTACAAATGGACAGATGGTACTTATTTTTATGAGCTTGATTTCTGGAAGCAGGATAAAAGTTTAGTTAATTCAGCAGATATTCTTGCAATTATTGATTCCGCGATGGAGGATGAACGAGTATTTGAGAATAAAGAAGTGTTTAAAGCAACGAATGTTCATCCAAAATTAGGTAAACCAGAAAAGAAATTGGAGAAATATCTTAACAAATAAACTAATAAAAATTACTCTCTCTCACATGGAGTAGAGAGTAATTTTTCATGATGAAAACTTATACGGAAGTAGCTCCTTGTCCACCATCGATTCTGTAATACGATCCGCTAATGAAGGAAGCTTGTTCGGATGATAAGAATACCATTAAATCAGCGATTTCTTCAGCTGTTGCGTAACGGTTCATCGGTACAGATGCTTCAAATTGTTTTCTGGCTACTTCTGCTTGATCGCCCATCGCGTTTCGCTCAATTCTACGCATCATTTCCGTATTGACACCAGATGGACAAACTGCATTTACTCGAACCCCGTATGGTGCCATTTCCAAGGCAGCTGACTTATTAAGTCCGATCACCGCGTGCTTAGAGGCGACGTAATGACTCATCCCAGGTGCACCGAGTAGACCGCCATTGGATGCCGTATTGACAACAGCGCCACTTGTTTGTTTTTGCATCACTTGTAGTACATATTTTAATCCTAAAAAGACACCCTTCACGTTAACGTCCATCACATGTTGAAAGTTTTCTACTGTTTGTTCGGTAATATTTTTAAATTCACCATTGATGCCTGCGTTATTAATAAATACATCAATTCGTCCGTATTGTTCCTTTGTTTTCTTTACGTAATTTTCTACTTCTTCTTCTTTGGCGACATTTGCTGTAAGTAATAATATTTCTTTACTGTTGATGGATTCCGCTGCTTTAGTAATTGCTTCATTATTTAAATCGACTAATGCTAACTTTGCACCTTCTTTTGCAAATGCTTTTGCAGCTGCGATTCCAATTCCACCTGCTGCACCGGTGATAAGTACTACTTTGTCTTTAAATTGCACGTTTACGACAACTCCTTTATTTATTTTATCCTTTAAATTTCATTCTTTGCGGTTTTTAAAAAGGCGATCGCCATCATAATGATGATCACGGAAAAAGGAAGTGCGGCGATGATCAGCATATTCTGAAAGCCTTGGATACCACCAGAATACAATACGATCGCGGCCATTCCGGCTAACACAAGACCCCAAACAATTTTTACTGGGTTGGCAGGGTTAAGTCGTCCTTTCGTACTGAACATGCCGAGGACGAATGTTGCTGAGTCGGCAGACGTTATAAAAAATATGGCAATGACAAAAATAGTGAAAAATGACAAGATGTTACCGAGTGGGTAATGCTCAAACATCCCGAATGTCGTTGTTTCCGTTGCTAATTCTGAGATTTTAGCAATGCCATTTTGTTCTATGTTTATCGCTGACACACCGAAGACGGCAAAAAAGATCATTGTGACCAATGTAGGTGCAAGTAATACACCTGCAATAAATTCTCTTATTGTCCGTCCTTTGGAAACTCGAGCAATAAACATGCCAACAAAAGGTGCCCAGGAGATCCACCATGCCCAGTAAAAGATTGTCCAATCATTGATCCACTGACGTTTTTCAGCATTCACTGGTCTTAATTCAAAGCTCATTTCGATAAAATTACTAGCATATTTTCCGATCGTTGTTGTAAACATATTTAAAATATACATGGAAGGACCAACGATAAATAAGGCTAAAACAAGTACAGCTGCTACCCACATATTAACGGAACTTAAATACTTGATTCCGCGCCCTAATCCAGACCAAGCGGATAAGATAAATAACGAAGTAGCAATGACTAAAATAATGAGCTGAATCCAAAATGTTGTTGGCACATTGAATAAAAAATTCAACCCACTGTTAATTTGAGCCGACCCAAACCCTAGTGTAGATGCAACCCCAACGACAGTCGCTAAGATGGCAAGTGTATCGACAATTGTTCCGGTCGTTCCGCGCATTATTTTTTCACCAAATAATGGCTCTAATGTTGCGCTAATTAAGCCAGGAGCACCGATGTGAAATTTAAAATAAGCGAGGATTAATGCCACAATTGCGTATAATCCCCAACCATGAAAGCCCCAATGAAACGCGGTGTATTGCAGAGCATCAACGATCGCCTGCTCGGAGCCAGGTTCTGCGTTTGGCGTGTTAATAAAGGCATGAGAAATTGTTTCCGCCGTCGTAAAAAAAACCAGTCCGATTCCCATTCCGGCACTAAAAAGCATCGCAAACCAAGCAAGATAGCTAAAATCTGGTTCATCGACTTCTTTACCTAATTTAATTTTTCCGAACCGAGAAAACATTAAAAATATACAAAGAATAATCATCGCCATAATAATAACCATATAATACCAGCCAAACTGGTCATAAATGAACTCAGTAGCAACCGATGTGATATCATTTAAATTGTCGGGGAAGATCGCTCCCCATATGACAATTGCGGCGCAAATTACTACCGCATACCAGAACACTTTAGAAATATGCACACTACCACCCCATACCGTAGTGTTAGTATGAACAATTTTAGAAAAGTGATACAAAACATGTAAATTGTGAATTTAACAGATTATTCGTGCTATGTATAAGTATAATTTTCACATATTGACAGTAATACTTTACGCTTAAATGGAATAACTGATAATTTAATATAATTTGGTTTCAATTAATGTTACAATAAAGAAAGAACAGGGGGAATTACGGGTGGATTGGAAGACGCTTTTTTCTATGCAACAAGACTTGGACAATTATATTGCACAAAACCATAACCTAAATGGACAAGATCTCTTTGAGGAAAGATTTTTAGCCTTATTGGTAGAGTTAGGTGAGTTAGCAAATGAAACGAGATGTTTTAAATTTTGGAGTATGAAAGATAAATCGGATACATCTGTCATTTTAGAAGAATACGTGGATAATATTCATTTTCTATTATCTATTGGCTTATATAAAGGATATGAATTCTCTCAAATTGAATTCTCAATTACACATTCAAATGAAACTAAACAATTTAACCATGTTTTCAAAAGCTGCATCCAATTCTATAATGATCAGACAGAAGAAAATTATTCAAAAATGTTTAAGGATTATTTACAGTTAGCAAATTTATTAGGGTTTTCCGAAATAGAAATTCAAGAAGCATACCATAAGAAAAATGAAGTAAACTATGAAAGACAAGAAAAAGGATACTAATAGAAGGAGGATATTATACATATGTCAAATTTAGATCCAACCTTAACGATGTTAAAAGAATTAACAGACGCAAACGCAATTTCCGGCCACGAAAAAGAAGCACGTGACGTCATGGAAAAATACGTAAAGCCATATGCTGATGAAGTTTTTACTGATCATTTAGGAAGTTTAATTGCTAAAAAAGTTGGAGAAGAAAAAGGACCTAAAATAATGGTGGCAGGTCATCTCGATGAAGTTGGTTTTATGATTACTCGAATTGATAAAAATGGATTTTTGTATTTTCAAACTATAGGTGGTTGGTGGAATCAAGTAATGCTCGCCCAACGCGTTACGATCATGACAAAAGAAGGGAATATTACTGGCGTCATTGGTTCAAAACCACCACATATTTTAACGGCAGAACAAAGAAAAAAACCAATTGAAATTAAAGATATGTTTATCGATATCGGCGCTTCAAGTAAAGAGGAGGCGGAAAAATTCGGTGTTCGACCTGGAGATTCAGTCGTTCCTTATTTTGAATTTACGCAAATGAAGAATGAAAAAATGT
Organism: Pseudogracilibacillus sp. SO30301A; assembly: GCF_037072025.1. Taxonomy (NCBI): domain Bacteria; kingdom Bacillati; phylum Bacillota; class Bacilli; order Caryophanales; family Bacillaceae; genus Pseudogracilibacillus; species Pseudogracilibacillus sp. SO30301A. The sequence goes on from NZ_JAXHDD010000037.1 coordinate 38,459, forward strand.
TACTCGCAAAAGCTTGGGACAACCGAATTGGCTGTGCGATTGCTATCGATGTGTTAAAACAGCTGCAAAATGAAGAACACCCTAATACCGTTTACGGAGTGGGGACAATCCAGGAAGAAGTCGGTCTCAGAGGAGCAAAAACATCTGCTCATTTAATTAAGCCAGACATCGCTTTTGGTGTAGACGTCGGAATTGCCGGAGATACGCCAGGTGTTTCTGATAAAGATGCGGACAGTAAATTAGGAAAAGGCCCTCAAATTATTCTTTATGATGCCTCCATGATCTCTCATAAAGGATTACGGGATCTCGTTATCGAAACAGCCGAAGAAAAGGAAATTCCTTTCCAATACTCATCCATGCCAGGAGGCGGAACAGATTCTGGAGCCATTCATTTAACGCATGATGGTGTTCCAGCTCTTTCCATAACAATCGCAACTCGCTATATTCACTCCCATGCGGCGATGTTACATCGGGATGATTTTGAAAATGCTGTAAAGCTCATCGTCGAGGTTATTAAAAAATTGGATGACAAAAAGTTAGAGAAAATTCGTTTAGCATAAAATGTTTAAACATCGTCTGTTTAATGAAAGTTAAATGAGCGATGTTTTTTAATGAGGGGAAATCAAAAATGGAAACTAGTCAGGTAGCTTTAGCTATAAATAAATCATATTTACCAGCGAATAATGACGAAGAACTTAAATTTTTCATGGATGAAGAAATTACTAAAATAATTAGTTTTCAAAAGTCTCATCCAGCGTATACAAAAACGCCATTAGTTACGCTGCCTAGATTAGCGGACTACTTAAATATTTCCGACTTAACAATAAAAGATGAATCTTACCGGTTCGATTTAAATGCTTTTAAAGTTCTTGGTGGGATGTATGCGATTGGAAAGTATCTAGCAAAACAACTAGGAAAAGATATAGCCGAACTATCATTTCAAGAGTTAAAATCTGAAGAAGTGCAAAAGCAAGTTGGACAATTAACGTTTATTTCTGCAACAGATGGAAATCATGGAAAAGGTGTTGCATGGGCAGCTCGTGAATTAGGACAGAAGGCTATTATATATTTACCGAAAGGGTCTGCCGAAACGAGACTACAAGCCATCGAAAATGAAGGTGCGGAGGCGAAAGTAACGGATGTTAATTACGACGAAACGGTACAATTATGTGCAAAACTAGCTAATGAAAATGGCTGGGTCATGGTTCAAGATACAGCGTGGGATGGGTATGATGAAATCCCGCTCTGGATTATGCAAGGGTATGCGACAATCGCAAAAGAAATAATTGATGAATTAATAGAAACGGAAGAAGATGCTCCAACCCATATTTTCTTACAAGCAGGAGTAGGTTCATTTGCGGCGGGGATAGCTGGTTATTTTACACAATTTTATCGAGGGAATGCTCCAAAAATAATTGTTGTTGAACCTCATCAGGCAAATTGTTATTACAGATCGTTTTCTAATCAAACAGGTGCAATGGAGATCGTTACAGGTGATCTCGATTCGATTATGGCAGGTCTATGTTGTGGTGCTCCTAATACGAGAGCGTTTCGTATTTTGTCCCAATATGCTAGCGCATCTGTATCACTAAGTGACCGAATTGCTGCCTTAGGAATGAGAGTACTAGGTAATCCGTTACAAGATGATCCGAAAATTGTCTCAGGAGAATCAGGTGCTGCGGTTGCAACCGGTCTGCTTTATTATTTACAAAAAAACGATATAAAACAGGTGAAGAAAGATCTTGGTTTAGATGAATCATCAAGAGTTTTATGTATAAATACAGAAGGAGATACAGACGAAATACATTACCGAGACATTGTCTGGGGTGGTAAATATTCACTATAATAAGCTGAGGCTGAAATTTTCCTGAAAGACGAATGATTATAGGACAGGAAGATTAGAATGAATTTTTAAGGGTTGGATCTTAGTGTATAGTTGATGCAAACTGTGACGTAACTATTTAATTATTACTGGAAAGAATGACTCGACATCCAAGATGTCGAGTCGATTTCCAAGATGTCGAGTCGATTTCCAA